>CACGVB010000016.1 GCA_902576395.1 uncultured Pelagibacteraceae bacterium | reverse complement strand
GGAAATAAAGCAGTTTCATCAAAATGTGGTTCAGCTGACGTTCTTGAAGCCTTAAATATAAATATCAACTTAGAACCAAATCAAATCGAAGAACAGATTAAAAATGACAATTTTGGCTTTATGTTCGCTCCTAATTATCATTCTGCAATGAAATACGTTGGTCCAACAAGAAAAAAAATAGGAAAAAGGACTATTTTTAATATGATAGGTCCATTAAGCAGCCCAGCACTTGTTGAAAGGCAGGTAATTGGTGTTTTTGATAATAAACTTCTAAAAGTTTTTGCAAATGCACTAAAAAATCTAAATTTAAAATTTGCGTGGATTGTAAATAGTGAGGATGGTCTAGATGAAATTTCACCTTACGCCAAAACTAATGTTATGCAATTAAAAAATAATAAAATATCTGAATTTACAATTGATCCAAATGAATTAAATGTTAATGCTGATAAATTCGAAAATTTAATTGGAGATGATGCTAAATTTAATTCTGACAAAATCTTAAATATTTTTCAAGGAGAAGACAATGATTTTTCAAAAGCTGTATGTTTAAATGCTGCAGCAGGGTTAATTATATCTGAAAAATATGATAATTTTAAAATTGCTTATAATTATACTAGAGGTTTTATTAAGTCTGGAGCAGCATTCAAATATATAAAAAGTTTACAAAGTGTCTGAAAATATCCTTCAAAAAATAATTGATCAAAAGAAAACTAAAATTCAAAAATTAAAACTTGAAACTGATATAAACAGCTTATTGCATGCAATAAGTGAGAAGGAAGTTTTTTTTGATTTTAAAAAGAAAATACAAACAAAAAACTCAGAAAATAAAATATCCATAATTGCTGAAATAAAAAAAAAAAGTCCGTCTGCGGGTATTTTGATAGATGACTATGATCCGGTTAAAATTGCAAAAATATATAATTCTAAGAATGTCACATGTTTGTCTGTATTAACTGAAGAAGATTTTTTTTTAGGAAATCTATCTCATATTTCTGAAATTAAAAAAAAAATTGAATTACCCATTCTTTGTAAAGATTTTTTTGTTGATAAATTTCAAGTACCTTTAGCAAAAAGTTACGGTGCTGATGCAGTCCTGATTATATTAGCTGGTATTTCTGAAAAAACTGCTGATGAAATTTACGAAGAGGCTTTAAAGCATAATATGAGTGTAATTGTTGAAGTTCATACAGTTGAAGAGGCAGAAAAATCACTAAAATATCCGGATGCTTTAATTGGTATAAATAACCGAAACCTAAAAACTCTTAAAACTGAGATAAATACAACTTATGATATATATGATGTTGTTTCAAATCACTCTTCCCCTCTAATTTCTGAGAGTGGTCTAAAAACAAAAGATGAATTGCTTGATATAAAAAAAAGGACCTCAATAAGCACTTTTTTAATTGGTGAATCACTTTTAAAAGATTTAGAAAATAATAATATTTTTTCTCTTTTATAGAAATTTTCAAGAATTTATAATGCTTTTTAGCTGTTGTATAAATTGAGGAACTTTTATAGAACATCGATGTACTTAATTTGTTCTATGTTAACTAAAAAACAAAAAAACCTGCTTCTCTTTATCAACAAAAAATTGAGATCCACAGGTGTGTCCCCTTCATACGAGGAAATGAAAGAATCGTTAAATTTAAAATCAAAATCTGGAATTCACAGACTTATCAGTGCATTAGAGGAGAGAGGCTTTATTAAAAGATTAGCCCATAAGGCTAGAGCATTAGAAGTAATTAAGTTACCTGAAACAGCATCTGCAAACGATATTTATAATAGTTTTTCTCCAAGCGTTATTAAGGGAGGACTAGATGAGGAAAATTTAAATAATTCTAATGATACAGAAATACCAGTGCTAGGAAAAATCGCTGCAGGAACTCCAGTTGAAGCAATACAGAATGAAGTTTCAAGAATTCCACTACCAGCAAACATTGAAAAAGATGGAGAATTTTTTGGTTTAAAGGTTCAGGGAGATTCTATGATTGAAGCTGGAATTAATGATGGTGATACTGTTATTGTTAAAAAAGCAGATACTGCAGATAATGGAAAAATCGTAGTAGCTTTAATTGATGATCATGAGGCTATGTTGAAAAGAATTAGAAGGAAAGGTAAGACTGTTGCATTAGAAAGTGCAAATAGAAATTACGAAACAAAAATTTTTGGCCCAGATAGAGTGAAAGTTCAAGGAATTCTTGTATCTTTATATAGAAACTTTCAGTAAAATAGTCTAAATAAATTCCATGAAAAAAGTAGCAACTAGATTTGCTCCTTCTCCTACCGGTCCTCTTCATATTGGTGGGGTAAGAACAGCTCTATTTAATTGGTTATATTCAAAAAATAAATCAGGTAAATTTTATTTAAGGATAGAAGATACTGATAAAGAAAGATCTAAGGAAGAACATAAAATTCAAATAATTAACTCTCTAAAATGGATGGGAATTGAACACGATGGTGAAGAGTATATTCAATCAAAAATGGTTAGTGAACACGTAACTATTGCTAAAAGACTATTAGAAAATGGAAATGCCTATAAATGCTTTTGTAGCGCAGAGGAAATAGAAGAACAAAAGAAAAGAGCTAAACAAAAAAAAATTCCTTATGTGTATAATCGAAAATGGCGTGATATTTCTGAAGATCAAGCTCCAAAGGATATTAAACCAGTTATAAGATTTAAAAGTAAAATAGAAGGTACTTCTCTGCTAAAAGACTTAGTTCAAGGAAACGTGGAGATTGAAAATAATACTATTGAAGATTTTGTTATTTTAAGAAATGACGAAACGCCAACATATAATTTATCTGCATCAGTTGATGATCATAATATGGAAATGACACATATTATAAGAGGAGATGATCATAAAATTAATACTTTTAAACAAATACAGATATATGAAGCACTAGGATGGGATATTCCACAATTTGCTCATATACCTCTTATTCATACAAAAGATGGTAAGAAATTATCAAAAAGAGACAATGCCTCAACATTAGAAGATTACTCAAAAATTGGGATTCTACCTGAATCACTTAGAAATTACCTACTAAGGTTAGGATGGTCTTATAAAGATAAGGAAATTTTTAACTTAGATGAAAGTATTAAACTTTTTAATTTAGAAGGAATAGGTAAATCACCTTCAAAACTTGATATGAGTAGAATTCTTTCTATGAATGAATATTACATTAAAAATAGTGAAGAAAATATATTGTACAAAAAGTTATCAGAATATTGTGAAATGTATAAAGATAGAATTCAAGAAGATAAAGAAAATACGATAAAGAGCTCTTTAACATTTTTAAAAAATAAAGCAAAAACACTTGAAGATATATTTAACAATTCTAAATACATATTAAATGATAAAGTAATTTTTAACGAAAATGATAAAGAGTTGATAAACGATGAAGCAAAAAAAATAATACATTTATTTAAAGAGAAGGTTTCAGAATTAGAAGTTTTTGATAGAGAAAATTTAGAACAAATCATAAATGGGTTAATAAAATTGAATAATACAAATTTTAAGGGTATTGGGCAGCCATTACGAATAATGTTAACAGGATCTAAATTTGGTCCAGGCATATATGATATAATATTATCTCTTGGAAAAAACGAGGTAATAAAAAGATTAGGAAATATAGGATAAGATAATATTTGATGCTTCTTCAGACGAAGAGCTAGGAGAGGTCAGAGTTTCAAGAGTTTTTTTTATTTCATCTTTTTGTTTATCAATTAAATCTGGTTTTTTTAGAAAATAGTAAACACTTTTAAATATTTCCTCAGCATTACATTCAGATTGTATCAACTCTGGAATAACTTCTCTATTATTGATAATATTTATCATATTAACAAATTTAATATTTAATAGAAATTTTGCTAAATAAAAATTAACAAAATTCATTTTATATATAATTATTGATGGAACATTCATTTTACAAACTTCCAAAGAAACTGTTCCAGATTTTACTACCGCAAAAATTGATTTTTTTAAAACTGCAGTTTTGATTTTATCATCATTAATAATTTCTAGATTTTGTATGTGTTCTTTTGAAATATAACTTGATATAAGTTCTTTATTTTTATCAGTTCCATGAAATATGAAATTATAACTTGGATCCTTTGTATTCATTTTTTTAATAAAATTAATTAGAATTGGCATATGATGGTTTATCTCTGAAGTTCTACTTCCAGGAAAAATTGATATAATTTTTTTTTTATCTAAAAATTGGTCTATTTGGATAATTTCATTAATTTTTTTATCTAACAATGGGTGACCTACAAAAGTATTGGTTAGTTTTTCTTTGTCAAAATATTCTTTTTCAAACCTAAAAAGTAATAAAATATGGTCTAAAAATTCTTTCATTTTCTTTACCCTACCCTTTCTCCATGCCCAAACTTTAGGAGCAATAAAATGAATTACTTTTATTTTTGGGCTTTTTTCTTTTACTAGTTTTGCCACTCTTAGTGTAAAATCTGGACTATCAACACTAAATAAAATATCTGGGTTAAATTTTAAGACTTCATTAACTGTATCTTTTATTTTACGTTTTATTTTAAAAAAGTTAAATAATATATCGGTAAAAGCTATATAGGTTATTTCTTTTTGGTCATAGATTGTCTTTATACCTAATTTTTCCAAGTTTGTTCCACCAACACTTAAGAACTCTAAATCAGCTTTTTTTGTTTTTATTTGTGATATTACTTCTGAAGCTAATTTATCCCCCGAAGGCTCACCTGTAAGAACAAAAATTTTTTTCATATAGCGATGAGAAAGAGTTTATTTTTATTGGCATATTTAATACAGGCTTCTTTGTTTAATATAATATTTTGATTTGATTTAACAGCAATTCCCTTGATGCCAACCTCATTACAATCTTTAAATGTATCAATTCCTATTGTGGGTAAATCTACCCTTAAATCTTGTTTTGTTTTAGGTATTTTTATTAAAATACCTTTTTTTATTTTAGATTTAGCAACAGATTTTATCATTACTTTTGTGCCTTTTCTTGTTTCTCTAGAAATGACTTTATTGTCTCTTATAATCACTGCTTGTGTATGATTGTGTGAATTTATCTTTTTTAATTCTTTAATTCCTTTAACTATCTCTTCCTTTTCTAACAAAGTTGGTCTAGTTTTTGTATAAATTCCTTTCTTTAATGTTAACTCTGGGTTGAAGGTATTTAATTTAATAACTTTAATTTTATTTTCAGACAAAATTTTAATTAAAACTTTTAATATTGCTGCGTCACCTTTTTTTGAAGCTTTAACTATTCTTGGAATGTAAAATAGTCCTTTTAAGTCCAATTTGAGTGTTGATATTTTAGGTTTAATTATATTTCCAGCAAATATAACTTTTTTACATTTTTTTGATTTAATAAGTTTTAGTATCTCACCAAATTTACCTATGTTAATGAAAAAACTATTTTTATTTCTTTTAAATATGTTGTTTTTTGTGAGATCTAAAATGAAATATTTTATCTTCTTTCTCTCTATTTTTTTTAAAATTTTATTTGGTAAATCTTTTTCTCCTAAAAAAAGTCCTATCATTACTTGTGGGGTGGAAGTGATATTGGTCTTTTTTTATCTGAATTTATAAAATTAATTATTTTTTTTACAAATTCATTATTTTTGAGATTATAATTTAGTTGTTCAATATTTTCTCTAAAACTTGGAGTTTTAAATATTATTTCATAAGTTAATTGTATTTTTTTGATATTTTCATTTGAAACTTTAGATCTTCTTAATCCAATAAGATTTAAACCCATTAAATTATTTCTGTTACCCATTGATAAACCAAATGGAATTACATCACTCAAAACACCAGTCATTCCTCCTATCATTGCAGACTCTCCAATTCTAGAAAATTGATGTATTGCGCAACTTCCACCAACTATTGCATTGTTTTGAATGGTAACATGCCCACCTACTTGAACATTGTTGGCCAAAACAATATTATTCAATATCTTGCAATCATGCGCTACATGACAATAAACCATAAATAAATTATTATCTCCAATACTTGTTATTCCACCGCCCTGTTCTGTTCCAGGATTTATATTTACATACTCTCTAAACCTATTATTATTTCCAATAATTAATGCATTCTTTTCACCTTTATATTTTAGATCTTGAGGAGGAGTCCCAATAGATGAGAAAGGGTATATTGTGTTATTCTCTCCTATTTTTGTGTTACCAACGATATTTACATGAGAATGTATAACTGAATTATTTCCTATTTCGACCTCTGGACCTATAATACAATAAGGACCTATCTCAACATTATCTGAGATTTTTGCTTTAGTATCAACTATTGCCGTTTTGTGAATCACAAGTAATAAATAACAAATTTAATGTTTAATACTTATCAACTATTACTACTAATTATTACTTTCTGTCTACTATAGTTGCTGACCATTGAGCATCTGCCATTTTTTTATCCCCCACAAATGCTGTCCCTTTATACTTCCAAACTCTTCCATGTGATCTAATTGCTTCTATATTAAGTTCCAAAGTACAGTCTGGTATAACTGGATTTCTGAATCTTGCCTTTTCAATTGTCATTAAAAAAACTAATTTATTATCATAAGTTTCTTTATCTAGTCCATTGGCAGTTAATGCAGCTGCAGCTTGTCCAAAAGCTTCAACAATTAAAACACCTGGCATGACAGGTTCACCAGGAAAATGGCCATTAACAAAAAAACTATCTTTTTTTACATTAACAATTGCAGTTGCGGAAAAAAGTTTTTTTATATCTCTCAATTCATCTATTAAGAGCATTGGCTCTCTATGAGGAAGTAAATCTTTTATTTGTTCTTTATTTAAGCTATTCATTTAGTTTATTTTCTTTTAAAAAATTTCTAATATTTTTGGCAGGATATCCCATCACTTTTGTATTTGAAGGAATATTTTTAATTACTCCACTACCTCCTCCTATTTGAACGTTATCTCCAATTGTTAAATGACCAGAAATTCCTGCCTGACCACCTATCATAACATTATTTCCAATTATTGAGCTACCTGCAAACCCTACTTGGCCTGTAACAATACAATTTTTACCAATTTTAACGTTATGAGCTATATGAACTTGATTATCCAAAAAAGTACCGTCTCCTATAACTGTATTTGATAGTGAGCCTCGGTCTATTGTGTTATTGCATCCTATTTCAACATTATTTCCAATCACAACAGTTCCAATATGTGGATATCTAATATTTTTAAGTTTTCCAGGAAAGAAACCAAAACCCTTCTTACCAACAATTGCACCATCTAAGATGTGAGTATTCTTACCAATAATACAATTTTTTAGTATTACATTACATCCAATTTGACAATCATCACTAATATAAACATTTTTTTCTATTATTGTGTTATGACCGATTGAACAATTTTTGCCTATTCTTATATTTTTTCCTAACAGAACGTTTCTTCCTACATTTAATTTTTTAAATAATTTTGTTTTCACTGGCTCTAAGGATTTATCAAAAATATCATCTAGTGCATCCGGGTAAAATAATGAAGTTATTTTTGCAACAGAAAGTAATATATTTTTAACTACAATGATTTTTTTATTTTTTGGAATATGCTGTGAATATCTTTTACTAGTTAAAATTAAATTAGATTTAGATTTTTTTAATTTATCTAAATAATTTATTGAATGAAAAAAGGAGATATCATTTTTCATTGCTTGATCTAACTCACTTATATTTTTTATTTTAATATTTTCTTTTTGTTTTTTTATTTTTAATAAAGTTAAAATATCGTTAATTCTAATATTATTTTTTTTTTTAAAAAAAAGGTTTTTCATTTAAAAATCTAAAGATTTAACTTGGTTATTCAATATTGTAATTATTTTTGCTGTTATATCTAAGTTTTTTTTTCCAACAATAATATTTTTTTTAGGTATTACAAGAGAAATAGAGTTATTTTCAACATACTTAGTGATTATAGGATTTAATAAATTAAGTATTTTTTTTGTATTTTGAATTTTTATTTGATTAATCTCGTCAGTATTTTTTTTTCTTTCTGATCTATATTTTTGAACTTCATTTGATAAGTTTTTAAATTTTTTTTCGAATTCTTTTTTTTCAAGAATATTCTGTTGAGCAATTAAAAGTTTTTCTTTATTTAATAATTCAACTTCTTTCTTTTTATAAATTGATAAATTTTTGTTATTAATATTTTGTATATAATTATTTAAGTATTTTCCTACATCTGAAGTATTCAATATTAAATTTATATCTATATAAGCTATTTCGGCTTTGATATTTGTTTGCAAATTAAATAAAAAGATTAAAGTAGCAATTAAGATATTTTTCATTTTAGAACGAAGTCCCAATTTTGAATCTGAATTTCTCCTTTTTATCTGTTGACTCACTCTGTATAGGGATTGCATAAGAAAAAGATAGTGGTCCAACAGGTGTAAACCAATTAACGGCTACACCTGTGGAAGATCTAATATTACTAGATTCTAATGAGCTATCGTAATCAACTTCCATAAGTGTAGCTGCATCAAAAAACAGACTAAGATCTATATTTTCATAACCACTTAAAATATTGGGTAAAGTTGTATTTAAGTTTACAGCTGAACCAAAATTTCCACCTACATATTCGTTTCCGTCTTTAGGACCAATTTTTCCTGGTTCAAAACCTCTAAGCTTACTGCTAGGAATATAAACTCTTCTTGATACCCTTACGTCATCATCAATTGAATTTACAGATTTTAAAAAAAATTTTCCTGAAAGAATTAGATTATCTGTCAATGAATGATATTTTGAAGCATTTAATATATTAGTTATCGATAAATCATCAGAATAAATTGGCAGAATCTGATTAAAGCTTAATTTATAACCATCTGTTGGTTGAAAATTTTGGTCTAACTTATTTAAAGTTAAATTATAAGATAATAAATTTTCAATATAATCTCCCTCTTGTTTCTTTTTGTGTTCACTTGCAGTAGGTAAAGTTTCAAGTTTTTCATAATATGTAGAGATATCTAGATTAACAAATAAGTCTTCATATTGCTCAAATCCTGTTCCCATTCCAAAACCTGTTCTTGACGTTTTAAAGCCTCCAGTGCTTAAAAAATCTGAAGTGGTGCTTTCTATAATAGTATTTATTGATCTATCAGAATTTTTATAATTAGGATTGACGACGAAGAACTTACCTTTAATTTCATTTTCAGATACCATAAGATTAGTCGACAATCTTATTCCTTTTCCTAAATAGTTTCTTTCAGTTATGCCAGCAGTTATACTTGCACCTGAAGTCCCTGCACCAGCTCCTGCAAATACCTCACCTGTTGCAGTTTCTTCCACAGTGATGTCTATTATTTTTTTTTGATTATCAGTAGTAGAGTCTTTAATATTTTGGTTTACAGATTTAAATATATTTTTAGATTTTAGATCATTAATTGATTTATTGAATAATAGATTATTAAATGCATCCCCTTCATCTACTATTAAAGAGTTTCTTATAACTTTTTCCTCCGTGATAAAATTACCAAATATATTAATTTGCTCTACGTAAAATTTTTCAAGGTCCTCGAAAATAAATTCTATATTTATTTTATCATCATCAATAATGCTTAAGTTATACTTTACATTTGTGAAGACATATTCCTTATCCAATGATATTTTGTCTATTTCCTCGACCACATGATTAAGTAATTTTGGAGAATATTTTTTTCCATTTAACTGCTCAACAATATTTTTGGCTTTTACTATATTATCAGTATCAAAATTATTATTTCTATTTAATGTCGCTTTATTAAAATAGTATTTCTTACCAGCATCAATATTAAAATATAATTCAAAATACTGATTATTTATGTTTTTTGCATAAGAAGATTTAATTTTTACATTAAAAAAACCTTTATTTTTAAAATATTTTCTGAGTAAATTCTCGTCATTTTGGATTTTTCTCTCATCAAGATACTTGTTTGTAGTAAGAAATTTCCAAAACTTACCCTCTTCTGATTTAATAACATTGCGTAGTTTAGAATCTTTAAATATTTTGTTTCCTTGAAAACTTATTTTTTTTATTATCGCTCTTTCGCCAAGTGAAATATTAAATAGGATATCTACTGAATTATTCTTATTCTCTATAACACTAGTATCTAAATCAGCAAAATAAAAACCATTAATTCTTACTATATTTAGTAAAAAATTTTTTTGATTTGCCACATCGTTCTTTAAAAAAGGGTATTTTTCATATTTTTTAACTGCAGCATTTAAAGATTTTAACAATGACTTGTTTTTAACACCATTAATTTTAATAGATTGAATAATAGGATTTTCTTTTACATGTATTTTAATAACTTGATTACTTGTAGTTATCTTAATATCTTCAAAATAATCAGTTTTATAAAGGTTTTTTATAGATTCATTTAATTCAATTTCCTGAATATTTACTCCAGTTTTTAGTCCAGAAAACATTATTATTGTTTCAATTGATAGTCTGTTATTACCTTTTACTTCAATCTTAGAATATGTTTCTGCAAATACAAAAGGTAAGTTATAAAAAGTGAAAAATATAATAAAATAAAATTTTGTATAATTACTTTTTTTAAATATTTTTAGCATTAATTTTAAGATAATCATTAAGAATTTTTTTAGTCTTTTGTACCATAAATTTTATTTCATTAATATTGTTTGGCGATGTTCTGTAATATTTTGTAAAACAGGGTTTTTTTAACAAAATTAGCATAATTCTAACTATAGAAATATAATTAATCTTATTTTCTAAGTATTTTTTAACTAGTTCATCATTAATTGAAACCAATATTACTTCAAAGAAAGTTTTATCAAATTTATAATTTAAAATATTTAGTAAAGGAAAATTAATTATATTTGGTTTGATAAAGTTTTTGCCATTCAATATATCATATTCAAAATCGTTATTTTTAAATGTAGAGTTTTTTTCGTTTCCATATAATGCAGATGCTATTGGTATCTCCATAGTAGTATTGTGCGCTAAAAATTTAATAAGTCCGGATTTAAAAACAACCACTGCATGAATATAGGATTTTGGATGAATTAAAATCTCAAATTTTTTAATATCAATATTAAAGATATTATAAGCTTCTATCGTCTCAAATATTTTGTTCATCATTGTTGCGGAGTCAATTGAAATTTTTTTTCCCATTTTCCAATTAGGATGTTTAAGTGCATACTTAGGTTTTATATTTTTTATTTTATATAATTTTTTGTGTAGAAAAGGTCCTCCTGAAGCAGTTAGATAAATTTTTTTTATATTATCAACATTCTCATTTTTTATCAGAGACCAAATTGAAAAATGTTCAGAGTCTAGCGGTATAAAATTTGACTTATATTTTATAAGCTCTTTATAAATAAATTTCCAACCACAAATAATTGATTCTTTATTAGCTATAGCAATATTGTTAGAATATTTTATTAAATCCAGTGTTGGTTCTAATCCATTTATTCCCGAAATTCCGTTAATAGTTAAAAATACTTTAAATTTATTATTAATAAATACGTCTTTTATATTGAAAAAAACCTTAATTTTTTTATTTTTAAATTTTTGCTTAAATTTAATATATTTATCTTTATCAAATATTACAATTTGCTTAACATTAAATTCTATTGCCTGCTCATATATTTTTTTTATATTTTGATTTGTAGTTAAAAGTTTGATTTTAAATTTTTTTTTATTTTTTCTTACTATATTTAAAGCGGACTTACCTATTGAACCAGTAGAACCTAATATTATTAAATCTTTAGACACTTTAATTATATAAAATTATAAACATACCCAATGGTATAGCCAATAGTATACCATCAGTTCTATCTAAAATACCCCCATGTCCGGGCAATATTGAGCCCGTATCTTTTATTTTTGCTTTTCTTTTAAGAAAGGAGATAAATAAATCTCCAACTTGTGAAGTTAATGAGATAAATAATATTATAATAATAACATTTATATCAAAATCCAATATTTGATAAAATTTTTCAAAAAAAATAAGACCAAAAATTATAGAAAACACAAAAGAACCAAAAACGCCAGAATAAGTTTTATTTGGACTTATATATTTAAATTTTTTTCCACCAATAATTTTTCCAAATACAAATCCGCCAATATCTGTTGATATACATATCAACAATAAAAAAAAAAGTGATATTTTATAAAAAGTATCCTCATGAACAAAAAGAAACCAAACTATAGATGAAAAAGTAATCATATATACAGCTATTAGTATCATATATAAAAAGTGTTGAAAAAACTTGGAACTAAATATTTTTTTAAACATTGAATTAAATTCAATCAAAGTAAAAAAATTTATAAATAACAATAATAAAAATAAAAAAAGATTATATTGAGTTGAAAGAATTAAAATAATTATTAACAATACTGATGTTATAATTCTTTTACTTAATTCACTCATTTTATTCCTCCAAAATTTCTTCTAACGGAGGAGAATTCAGTTAAAATATTTCTAAAATCTTTTTCATTAAAATCTGGCCAAAGTTTTTTTATGAAATAAATCTCTGTATAAGAAAGCTGCCACAATAAGAAATTGCTTAATCTATTTCTATTTCCTGTTCTTATGAGTATTTCAGGATCTGGTATATCTTTAGTATACAAGTTTTTTTTAATATTTTTTTCATTAATTGGTAGCTTGGCTTTGTTAAGTTTTTTTACAGCACTGGTTAGTTCTTCTCTTGAGCCATAATTTAAAGCTACATTAACTTGAATATTATTGTTTTTTTTTGTTAAATTTTCCGCATATTTAAGTTTATTTTTTAAAAAATTTGGAAACTTGTTAATATTACCAAATATTTTAAGTTTAACTTTTTTATTATCTAATTTATTTAACTCTTTATCAATATAATTTGATAACAGTGTAAATAAAAAATTTATTTCTTTTTTTGGTCGTTTCCAATTTTCTGTAGAAAATGTATATAAAGTTAAGTATTGAATTCTTTTTTTAATTGCTTCACTAATAATTTTTTCTAAAACTTTTACGCCTTCTTTGTGACCAAAATTTCTTGTTTTTTTTTGTTTAATTCCCCACCTACCATTTCCATCCATAATTATGGCTACATGCTTAGGTGTCATATAGTCATTATTTCATCTTCTTTTTTTGAAACTCTTTCATCAACAATTTTTATCTGCATATCAGTGTATTCTTGAATAATTTTTTCTTTTTTTTTTACTTCATCCTCAGAAATTTCTTTATCTTTTAGAAGTTTTTTTAGTTCATCATTTGCTTCTCTTCTTATATTTCTTATAGAAACCTTACACTTCTCTCCCATAGATTTGATAATTTTCTTAATTTCAGTTCTTCTTTCTTCACTTAGGTCAGGGACTGGCAATCTAATTAACTGTCCATCAATCTGTGGGTTTAATCCTAACTCCGACTTTTTAATTGCAGAGTCTATAAGCCCTACATTGTTTGTATCCCAAACCTGTATATTTATACTTCTAGGTTCAGGAGTTGTGATACTGCCTAGTTGATTAATTGGCATTTTTTGACCATAAACATCAACTTTTACAATATCTAGCATTGCTGCATTTGCTCTTCCTGTTCTTAATGAACTTAGTTCACTTTGGAAAACATCATAGGTTTTAGACATTTTATTATTGTATTTTGAATCTTCAAACATTACTCACCTATTTTCAGCCTAATGAAATTATTAATTTGTAAATCAGAAATTTCTAGTGTTTTAATAACATCCTTAACCTTCATTTTAGGGTCCATCACCCAATCCTGTGACATCAAACTATTTTCGTCTTTAAATTTATTAATTTTACCAAAGCTTATTTTCTTTGCAATTTCCTCTGGTTTGCCAGAATTTTTCAATTCTTCCTCAATTAAATTAACTTCTTTATTTATTATTTCTTGATCAATCTGATTTGCATTTAAAGCTATAGGATTTGATGCTGCTATGTGCATTGACAATTGTTTTCCAAATAAATTTATTTTATCAGATTTCTCATTAGTATTCAAAGATACTATTACTATTAATTTTGATACGTTGTCTTTAATTACTGAATGTTGATAAACAAAATTTCTTGAATTTTCATTAGCTAAAGTTTTTACTCTACCGATTGTTATTTTTTCTCCAATTTTAGCAATTAAGGCGACTAGATTTTCATTAACAGTTTTATTATTTTTCATAATAGATTTTTTTAAATTTTCTATATTTGAAGAATGATAATTATTTAATTCACTTATTTCTTTAACAAATTCAATAAAATCATCATTTTTTGCAACAAAATCAGTTTCACAATTTACTTCTATCAAAGACATTTTTTTTTCATCCCCAGAAGTAACTACGACTCCCTCGGTTGCACTTCTGGACATTTTTTTTGAGGCTTTGGCTATACCTTTTACTCTCAAGATTTCAGCTGCCTTATCTAAATCACCATTTGCCTCTTTTAATGCAGAATTGCAATCTTTAAAGCCTGCACCTGTAGATTTTCTCAATTGTTTTACTTTTTCTATATCACTCATTTCATTCCTGTAATAAAATTAATTTTTTAATTAAGTTTGTTTTCTAATTTTTCTTCTTTAGATTTTTCTGGAACTGAGGATTCAATTTTTACAGTCTCAGTTTCTTTTTCACTAGCAGTATTTTGTGGTGCCTCTTTTTTAGCATTAAGAATTGTTTCTTTTAAAAGTGAGCAATACAAATCAATAGATCTTCTAGCATCATCGTTTCCAGGAATAGGGAAATCAATACCATCTGGATTTGAATTTGTATCTAAAATTGCAACTATTGGAATACCTAGTTTAACAGATTCTTTGATTGCAAGAGACTCATAATTTGTATCAATTATGAATACTAGATCAGGTATCTTTTTCATTGCTGATATTCCACCAAGTGATCTTTGTAATTTATCTCTCTGACCACCCATTTTTAATAATTCCTTTTTAGTAAAGCCTCTATTCTCAGACTTTAAGTCAGATTCAATTTTATCAAGTTTTTTTATTGAGTTAGATATTGTTCCCCAATTTGTGAGCATACCTCCTAACCATCTATAATTAACAAAGTATTGATCAGTTTCATTTGCAAGTTCTGCTATTGCCTCTGATGCTTGTTTTTTAGTTGATATAAATAGTATTTTTCCACCTGATGAGATTGTTGAATAGACCTTTTCTAAAGCTACTTTAGTTAGTTCAAGTGTTTGTGTTAAATCAATTATATGAATAGAGTCTCTTTTTCCAAAAATAAACTTTTTCATTTTTGGATTCCATCTTAAAGTTTTATGGCCAAGATGAACGCCAGCTTCTAATAATTGTTCTATTGTAAGATTTGGTATTTTCATATTTATTCCCGGTTGTGCCACCACAATTACTGCCTAAAAAGGACCGGAGGTATAAAACCAGAAATTGTGTGCGTATTAATTTATTGAACTATTTACAAAAATTATTGAAAAAAACAAGTTTTTTTTAAAGAATTTCAATATTTTGCTCATTTCTTAATAAATTGAGCATTTTGTGATCTATTTTTCTTTTTTTATTCAGTTGAAAAGAAAGCCTTTTTTTTTTAACTTCAACATCTATTATCACTTTAGTTTTACCCTCTTCTAAACTCAATTTGTTAATTTTTGTAATATCATCTATATCATTAATTTTTATTTTTACTTCATCTATTGGTTTATCAATCACTTCTTTCATAGAAATAATTTTTCTTATATTAATTTTCTTTTGTATTTTATTTTCATCTACGTAATTTTTAACTAGAGTGATCATGACAGAATTACCTTCAATGAGTATTTCTCTATTATTTTCAAAAACATCTGAGAAGACAAACAATTCAAAAACACCTGATAAGTCAGAAAATTTTATTATTGCATAGGAAGATCCTTTTTGCGTTTTCTTTTCTTGAACCTTTAGTATCGTGGATGAAATATTTGAACTTAAAATATTTTCATTTGAATTAAATTCTTCATAATCGATAATATTATATTGGTTAAAAAGTGATTTATACTGATTTAGAGGATGATCAGAAACAAAGAAACCCAAAGTTTCAAATTCTTTGGATAATTTAACATCTACATTCCAATCTTCAACGATATCTAAATAAGTCTCATCGTTATCTTCTTGAAATAAATCAATTTGGTTTGCTGAATTATTTTCAAAAATATTTTTTGATTTTAGAATAATATTAGGTATTGAATTGTACAAGGATTGTCTATTTTTATTGAAATTATCAAAAGCTCCTGCTTTTACAAGGCCTTCTAATTGTAATTTATTTATGTCTTTTGGGTTAACACGATTTATAAAATCTGTTAGATCTTTGTACTTTCCATTTTTAGTTCTCTCATCTACAATTTTTGAAATTGCTTCAAATCCAACACTTTTAATTGCACCTAATGCGTAAAGAAAATTTTTACCATCAGAGGAGAAATCGGCATTACATTTATTAATATCTGGACGAATTATATTTATGCTCAATCTTTTAAGTTCTTCATAAAATTCACTTAATTTTTTTTGGTTTGAAAGCTCCATCGACATAGAGGCTGCAAAAAACTCATGTGGATAGTATGTTTTTAAAAAAGCAGTTTGATATGCTATTATTGCATATGCGGCTGCATGGCTTTTATTAAATCCATATTCTGCAAAAGGTTCAATTTTTAAAAAAATACCAGCTGCAATATCTTTTCTAATTCCATTATTATGAGCTCCATCAACGAATCTTTCTTTTTGTTTTTCAAGTTCTGCTCTTTTTTTTTTACCCATTGCCCTTCTTAATATGTCTGCCTCACCTGCAGTAAATCCAGATAATACTTGAGCAATTTGCATAACTTGTTCTTGATAAATAATCACACCGTAAGTTGGTTTTAAAATTTCCTCCAACTTAGGGTGTAAATAGTCAGGTTCTCTCTTTCCATGTTTGCAATCATTATAAATTGGGATATTGCTCATTGGACCAGGTCTATATAAAGCAACTAATGCAATAATATCTTCCAAATGATTAGGTTTCATGTTAATTAAAGCATCTTTCATTCCAGAGCTCTCTAATTGAAATAATCCAACCGTTTTACCACTAGATAAAAGGTCAAATACTTTTTGATCTTCATAATTAATAGTTTCAATTTTAAAATTTGGGTGTTTTTTTTTTACTAGTTTTTGAGTCTTATTAATTACTGTTAACGTTTTTAAACCCAAAAAGTCAAACTTAACCAATCCAGCATTTTCAGCTGAATACATGTCGAATTGAGTAGAGGGTAGTAATAAATCTGCTGAAGAATCTTTGTACAAAGGCACAGTTTCTGTTAATTTTTTATCTGCTATAACAACTCCAGCTGCATGAGTTGCAACATTTCTATTTAACCCCTCAAGTTTTAAAGATAACTCAATTAGACGACCAACTCTTTTATCCTCATTAATTAATTTTTGTAATCTTGGCTCTACATTGATGCTTTCTTGAAGAGTTAATGGTCTAGATGGATCAAATGGTATCATTTTACAGATACTATCTATAAAACCATATGGCAGTCCTAACACACGTCCAACATCTCTTATGACCATTCTAGCTTTAAGTTTTCCAAATGTTATAATGTGAGCAACACTATCTTTATATTTAGTTGTTAAATATTTGAAGACTTGGTCTCTTTTTTCCTCACAAAAATCAATATCAAAATCAGGCATAGAGATTCTATCAGGGTTTAAAAATCTCTCAAAGATTAAATTAAATTTTATTGGATCTACATCTGTTATAGATAAACACCATGCAACTAACGAACCTGCTCCTGACCCTCTTCCAGGACCAACTGGTATATTATTATCTTTTGCCCACTTTATATAATCAGAAACAATTAAAAAATATCCTGAATAATTCATTTCAGTTATAATTTTTATTTCGTGATTTAATCTTTCATTGTAAATATCTTTTATTTTAATATTATTTGATATTTTTTTTGTAAGATCTGGATCTGTTTTAAATTTTTCTTTCAAGCCTTCAAAGGAGTCGTTTTTTAACTTATTATCAATATTTGCTGTACTTGTGGTAATGTTAGGCAGTATAGGTTTAGAGGGAATAGGTCTAAAATCACACCTGTAAGGTAAATTATAATTATTTTCTAATGCTTCAGGTAGATCTTTAAAAATCTCCGACATTTCAGATGAAGATTTAAAGTAATGATTATTAGTAAGCCTAAACCTTTTTTGGTCATTAATGTAAGTTTTTTGACCAATACACATTAAAGCATCGTGGGCTTCATGCATTTCCTTATCTAAATAGTAAACCTCATTAGTGGCTATGATTGGTATTTCATATTTTTTTGATAAATTTAGGTTAAAAATTTCAAATTCTTTTTCATTTTTATCTCCATGTCTTTGAATTTCTAAATAAAAATTTTCTTTAAAATTGTTATTTAGTAGTATTATTAATTCATCTAATTCATCAATTAATCCTTTATGAAAAATATTACCTATCAAATTGTTAACTGCTCCAGAAAGAACAATTATTCCCTCACTATATTTAATTAAATCATCAATCGAACAGTGTGGTTGATCAGTATTGGTATTTTCTAAATATGCTTTTGAAGAAAGCTCAATTATATTTTTATAACCATCATAATTTTTAGCAATTAGTGGAATAAGTCCATAAGTATTTTTAAATCTAAATTGAATTTGTGATCCAATAATTGGTTGTGTCCCAACAGATGAAATATTTTCAGAAAATTCTAATGCACCTGACAAATTATAAGTATCACTTAAACCTACTGATTGTATCTTATTTTTCTTACAATATTCTTTAAGACTTTCAATTTTTATTGCACCCTCACAAATTGAATATTGCGAGTGAATTTTAATTTGGTTAAAAGTTTTTTTTTTAGGTTGTAGCATTGATGATTTGTATATTACCATTATTCATCATAATTTTACAATCAGCCATATTTGCAAAATATCTATTGTGGGTTGCAAAAATTATAATCCTATTTTTGTTTTTTAAATTAAATAGGATTTTAAAAATAAGATTTGCGTTATCAGAATCTAAACTTCCAGTTGGTTCATCGGCTAAAATAATATCAGGATTATTAATTAATGACCTTGCTATAGCAATACGTTGATTTTCACCTCCAGACAATTCGTTCGGAAAATGTTTAATTCTATGTGACATACCTACTTTTTTTATCAATTTTTTTGCAAGTTCAACAGATTTTTGTTTTTCTTTAGAAACTAATAAATTAGGCAAGTAAACATTTTCCAAAGCTGTAAAATCTGACAATAGGTTTTTGTCTTGATAAATAATTCCAATTTTATTTGCTCTAATTAAATCATTTTCAATTCTATTATTTGAATTTATTTTATTGCTGCTTATTTCAATTGAACCCATTGTGGGGTTATCAATCAATGATAGTAAATTTAGTAAAGTTGATTTTCCAGACCCAGATGGTCCCATAATAGAGTAAGTTTTTCCAGGCTCAAAATTAAATGAAATATTATTTAAAACTTTTATAGATTTATTTTTCCCATATTTTTTTGTTAGATTTTTGATTTTAATATAATTATTCATATTTAAGAGTTTTGACTGTGTCTAGAGATGATGCTTTCGAAGCTGGGTGTATCGACACTAAAATTGTTGTAATTATTGAACATAGAGAGATTATTATTATTGAATTTATATTTATTTCAGAAGGTATAGAATTTAAAATATATATATCCTCTGGAAAAAGAGAAATACCAAATATATTTGTGATAAATTGTCTAATATTTTCTATGTAAATAGAAAAAAGGATACCTACAACAACTCCAAATAGTGTCGCTGATGTTCCTATAAAAAAACCCACAAAAAAAAAGATTTTTTTTATAGATTTACTTGAAACCCCAATTGATTTTAGGATGCCTATATCTCTTGTTTTATTTTTAACCAAAATTGTAAGTCCAGATATTATATTAAATGCTGCAACAATTATTATCAAAGAAAGAATTATAAACATCACATTTCTTTCAACCTTCAAAGCTGAAAATAATGATTTATTCATATCTGACCAAGTATAAACTAACGCATCTGGAAATAGAGTTGTTAATTTTTTTTTATGAATTTCTATATTTTTTGGATTTTTAAAATAAAATTCTAGGAACCTATCTTCTTTATTTTTATTAAAAAAACTCTCAAGTGTTTGTAAATTAATATATGCAATGTTTTCATTGTAGTCTGACAAACCACTATCGAAAATTGATACTATTTGAAAGTTTTCTTGTTTGGGAAGTGTGCCTACTAAAGTTTGAATTCCGGCAGGAGACATAACTGTAATAGTATCACCAATATCAACATTTAAATTAAAGCTCAACTCTTTACCAATTGAAATATTATTATCATTTAAGTTTTGCGATCCAAAAAATTCTTTATTTTTTACTATTTGAAGATTTATAAAATCATTTTCTAAATATCCTTTTAAGAAGATACCCTTCGTAATATTTTTATTCAAAATTACCGCTTCTCCATCATTTGAAGGTATTTTATTTACATGATCTATATCTTGATTATATACCAATGGTGTGCTGCCTTGTTGGACTACCGCATGTGCATTAAAACCTACAATTTTAGTTATTAGTTCAGTTCTGAAGCCATTCATTACAGACATAACAATGATTAGAACCGCTACACCCAATGAAATACCTATAAAAGAAAAAATTGAGATGATATTTAAAAAACCATCATTTTTTCTAGTCCTTAAAAATCTTAATGTAACTTCTCTTTCTAGCTGTGAGATCAATTTGATTTAGCTTTTAAAATTTGTGAAGCAACTTCTTCGATATTTAATTTTTGAGTTTCACCATTAATTTCTTTAAACTCAAATAAATCTCCATCAGTTTTATTTCCTAGAATTAACTGATAAGGGACTCCAATTAAATTAAATTTCCTAATTTTTGCTGAAATATTTTCTTCAGTATCATCTATGATAGTGTCTATATTTTTAGACTTTAAATATTCAAGTATTTTATTCGATTTTTCTAAATTTGATGTATCATTTTTTTTAATCATTGGAATTATTGCACATTGATAAGGAGCAACTGATATTGGCCATTTCATTATTTCATCTTTATCGTTGTATTTAGCCTCAATTATGGCGCCTACCAATCTTGATACTCCTATCCCATATGATCCCATTTTAACAAATTCTTTTTTACCATTAAAATCGACTGTAGCATTCATTGGTTTTGAATATTTATCTCCAAAATAGAATATGTGACCTACCTCAATTCCTTTTGTATTTACTCTAAATTCTTCTGGAACTACTTTTTCAAATTCATTCTGGTCAAATTTCTCATCTGTAACCGAATAAAATTTTTCATATTGCTGTCGTAAATCAGCAAGCGACTTTTTATCCAATAAAGTAGACGAGTTATTAACATCAAATATTCTTTTATCTGTGTATATTTTACTTTCTCCAGTATCAGCAAGAATTATGAATTCATGGGAAAGATTTCCACCAATAGGTCCTGTATCTGCTGCCATTGGTATTGCTGATAAATTTAATCTTTTAAAAGTCCTTAAGTATGAGAGAAAAAATTTATTATATGAAAAAAGAGCTTCTTCATCGTTTAAATCAAAAGAGTAAGCGTCTTTCATATAAAATTCCCTGCATCTCATAATTCCAAACCTTGGTCTTAGTTCATCTCTAAATTTCCACTGAATATGATATAATAGCTGTGGAAGTGATTTATAAGATTTAATACTTGATCTAAATATTTCTGTTACAAGCTCTTCATTAGTCGGTCCATATAACATTTCTCTATTTTGACGATCTTTAATACGCAACATCTCTTCTCCATAATCATCATATCTTCCACTTTCTTTCCAAATTTCTGAGGATTGAATTGTTGGCATTAGAATTTCCTGAACGCCAATTCTATCCTGTTCTTCTCTAACAATTTGCTCTATTTTTTTCATAACTTTGAAACCGAGTGGTAACCATGAATAGATTCCAGCTGATGATTGTTTTATCATTCCAACTCTTAACATAAGCTGATGAGATTTAATTTTGGCTTCTGTAGGATTATTTTTAAGAATTGGTACAAATGATTTTGAAAAATACATTTTATTTTTTAAATTCTTACCAAGTTTATATTTGTTAGTGGTTTTTTCCCAGTTTTTTCTTTTGAAAATTTACGACAAGTTATTTTAAGAGCATCAATGAGATTATCTTGTTGTTTTGTGTTGTTTAATGAAAATGTTTTAATAGTTCTTTCTATTTCTTCCTCTAATCCATAAATAAACTCATCATTCTCATATACTGGTAGACCTCTAAAAGTTACCAAAGGTTTATTGTGAATGTTGCCTTTTGGTGTAATCATAATTGTTGCTTCTAAAAATCCATTTGATGAAATATTTCTCCTTTCTTTTATTGATCTAGAGTCTTCCTCTACTGGAATATTTCCATCTAAATAAACTCTTCCACTTGGTGCTTTGTCATATACTTCTGGTTTTTCTCCAGGATACAATTTAACAATATCACCGTTCTCTACTTGAACTGGGTATTTAACTTGCATTTCTTTTGCAAATTCAATGTGCTCTATCATGTGTCTATGTTCTCCATGAACTGGGATAACAGCTTTTGGTTTAATCCAATTATACATATCTCTAAGGTCTTCACGGTTAGGATGTCCAGAAACGTGAATATATTCATTGTCTTCAGATATGACTTCAATACCTTCTTTGACTAAATTATTATGTAACTTATACAATTTCTTCTCGTTACCTGGTATAATTTTCGAAGAAAAAACTACAGCATCATTTCTTTCTATATAGACATCTGGGTGAGTATATTTAACTATCCTATTCATAGCTCCCATTGGTTCTCCTTGACTTCCAGTGCACAAATAAACAATTTTTTCTCTAGGTATATTTTTTGCATCTCTTGAATCTATAGGATCAATAACATTCTTAAGATAGCCACATTGTCTTGCTGCTTTAAATATTCTGTGCATCGATCTTCCAACTAGTGAAATATGTCTTCCTGTTTGTTCTGCACAATAAAAAACTGTTTCCATCCTAGCTACATTAGATGCAAATGAAGTAACGATTATTCTTTTTTTTAATCTTTCAAAAACCTTAAGTAAATTTTTACGCACATCAAGTTCAGACCCTGCTCTACCTGCACTAAATACATTTGTAGAGTCACAAATCATGGCTAATACACCTTCGTTACCTATTTGCTTTAATCTTTCAGAGTTTATGTTTCCACCTATCAAAGGATCTGGATCGCATTTCCAATCTCCGGTATGTAGTATATTTCCAGCTGGTGTTTGTATTTTAAGACCATTAGGTTCTAATATTGAATGAGTAAGTGTAACAAACTCTATTTTAAAGGGATCTAGATTAATTGTACTATTAAGTTCTACTATTTTTAAATAACCAGTTATATCAATTTTTTTTTCTTTAAATTTTTCAGTAATTAATACTGAGGTAAAAGGTGTAGCATAAATTTTACATTTTAATTTTGGCCAAACATGTGCAATAGCTCCAATATGATCTTCATGAGCATGTGTTAGGACTATGCCTAGCAAGTCATCTCTTTTATCTATTATAAATCCTGGATCTGGATATATGATATCAACACCAGGTACTGTATCATCTGCAAATGTAACACCAACGTCAACAATAATCCATTTTTGATTGTCTGGCTTACCATATGCAAATAGGTTCATGTTCATTCCTATTTCACCAGATCCTCCTAGAGGACAAAATAATAATTCATCTTTCATAATTTTTAATTTATAGCTACTTTTAAGATACCTTTAATTGTTAAATTTTTATCAACCGTTTTAATACCTTTAATTGATGATTTAAATAAGTGTGCAAATCCACCTGTAAGTATAATTTTAAACTTCTTTCTAGTTTGTTTTAAAATAAGTTTAATTATATTTTCAATTAAACCAGTATAACCATGATAAAAACCAGCTCTTACAGCAGTTTTAGTGTTTTTGCCAATGACATTTGCTGTCTTTTCTAGCTTAATTTTAGGTATTAAAGAGGCTTTATCTATTAAATTTTTCAAGGAAAGTTCTACACCCGGCGCTAAAACACCACCAATATAATCTTTTTTAATAACGATATCAAAATTGGTAGCCGTTCCAAAATCAACTATAATGTAATTAAACCTACTATCAATAACTGCAATAGCATTAGCTAAACGATCAGAGCCAATTTGTTTTCTATTGACTTTTATATTTATAAATTTTTTTAAATTACATGTTTTTAACTCAACACAGTTCAATTTAGTTATTTCTTTAATGGTTTTTTTTATTATTTTATAAGAGTTAGGGACAACTGAGCTAAAGAGTACTTTTCTAAGTTTAGAATTATATTTTCTTAAAAATAATAATTTTTTATTGATAGATTTTTTGTTTAAATTTTTCTTATGAATTTTAATATTTTTGATCAATTTTAAGTTGTTATTAAATAAGCAAATTTTAATTGCAGTATTTCCAATATCTCCAATTAAATACATATATTAAACTCCAAATGAGTGTAGATTTTTTTCATACAGTAATTTAATTTCTTTAAATAATTCAAGTCTTTTTAATTTTTTATTTGTATAATTATTTAAAAATGTAGTTGGATAATTATTAATTTTTGGACTACTAGAAACATTAATTCCAATTCCTACAATTAAGTATTTTCTATTCTGCATAAAAATTGTTTCTTGTAAAATTCCACAGACCTTTTTTTTATTTATTAATATATCATTAGGTTTTTTAATTAGAATTAAAGTATTTATTTTTTTATATATTATTTTTTTAATTATTTTTAAATTTAAATTTATTATTTTTGATAAGGACATTTTTTTACTAATTTCAAAGAAAACTGATAAAAACAAATTACCTTTTATAGATATCCATTTATTTTTTCTTTGCCCTTTACCTTTTGTTTGTTGATCAGTTAAAATTATTCCTCTTTGAGTGCCTTGCTTAATTAATCTTAGTGCTACATTGTTAGTACTTTCAACTTTTTTGTATAAATATTTTTTTAATTTCATTAGATCATGGTAATTTTAGATACTATTCCTGTTATGCCGCTCGGATATATAAAGTATGCTAAAATAAATATTGTTGAAATAGCCAAAGTAATTTTTAATCCTAGATTATGAGATGTTTCGTATTCTTCTTTTTCTGGATCAAAATATATAATTTTTATAATTCTTAGATAATAAAAAGCTGCAACTACAGTTGCTAATAATCCAACAATTGCTAAAAAATACATTGACTGTTCTATAACAGCTAAAAAAACATAAAATTTTGCAAAGAAGCCTGCTAGTGGGGGTATTCCAGCTAAAGAAAATAAAACTATTAATAATGAGAAAGATAAAATTGGATGTTTTTTAGAAAGCCCAGATAAATCCTCTATATTTTCATAATATTTATCATTTCTCTTAAGCATAAATAAGCAGCTAAAAAAGGCTAAATTCATTACCAAATAAATAGATATATAAGTAATAGAACTTTGTATTCCTTGGTTGCTAACTGTTGCTAATCCAGCCAACGCATAGCCCATATGACTGATTGAACTATAAGCAATTAATCTTTTTAAGTTTTTTTGACCTATGGCTGCCACAGCACCAAATATCATTGAAGCTATTGAAATAAATACAATAATAGTTTGCCACTGATCATTCATATTAGCAAAAGGTGTGTACAAAAACTTAATGAATACAGAGAGCGCAGCTATTTTTGGAAGTATAGCAAAGAATAATGTTACAGATGTTGGGGAGCCTTGATAAACATCTGGAGCCCACATATGAAAAGGTACTGCTGATATTTTAAATGCAAGACCAACTAAAATAAAGACTATCCCAAACGTGGTACCATAATTAAATTCAGTTGAGTTTATAAGTATTTGATCAAAATTTGTACTTTCAGAAAATCCATAAGTTAATGAACACCCATATAACAACAAACCAGATGATAATGCGCTAAGAACAAAATATTTTAGTCCAGATTCTGTAGAAAGTAAATTGTCTCTATTAAAAGATGCAAGAACATACAAAGCTAAGGATTGTAGTTCAAGGCCCATATAAAAAACAATTAAATCATTTGAACTTATCATTATCATCATTCCCAAAATACTGCTTAGAATGAGGATCGGGTATTCAATTTTATTTAAATTGATAACTTGGATATATTTGGATCCAGTTAGCATTACAAAAATTCCAGATCCAACAAGTATAATCTTCATATAATTAGATAAATTGTCTATTAAATATGATTCATTGAATAAGTAAATTGTATCTAATGAGCTAAGATTTATTATTAGTGCCAATAAAATAACTAGCGATATATTAGATAAATTATAAATTAAACTTGCGCTATTTTTTTTGAAAACTCCAACTAGTAAAAACAGCATTATAGATGCCGATATGAAGATTTCAGGTAATATATATTGAAAATTTTCCATTAGTCTTTTGATGCAAGGTTATTAATTAAGTCAAAGTTGTACATGTTTAAAGTATTCTCGACTGATGCTTCAATTGAATTCATTAAAGGCTCTGGATAAAAACCAAAAAATAAAATTGGTATTACTAAAGCTGATAAAGTGATAATTTCAAAAGTTTTTAAATCTTTCATACTTTTAAGCTCCTGATTATTCATTTCACCGAAAACAACTCTTTTAAATAGCCAAAGCATATATGCTGCACCTAAAATTACTCCCAAGCTTGCAATCATTGCTACTAGGATATTTTTCTCAAATGCACCCATTAAAATTAAAAATTCTCCAATAAAACCTGTTGTTCCAGGTAGTCCTAGAGCTCCTAGTGTGAATACCATAAAAACAATTGCATATCTTGGCATTAAGGAGACTAAACCGCCGTATTTATTTATTAGTCTTGTATGATGCCTTTCATAAACAACTCCAACACTTAAGAAAAGTGCAGCAGATACAAGTCCATGACTAATCATTTGGAAAATACTTCCCTCAATACCTTGTTGGGTCATTGTGAAGATACCTAATGTTACAAACCCCATGTGTGCAACTGAGGAGTATGCTATGAGTTTTTTCATATCTTCCTGCATCAAAGCAACCAGAGATGTGTAAATAATTGCAATTAAACTTAAGATATAAACTAACATTGTGAAATTTTCAGAAGCTATAGGAAATAATCCTAGCGAAAATCTAATAAATCCATATCCAGCCATTTTAAGCAATATTGCTGCTAGCAACACAGATCCAACAGTCGGAGCTTCTACATGAGCATCTGG
>CACGVB010000015.1 GCA_902576395.1 uncultured Pelagibacteraceae bacterium | reverse complement strand
TCTAATGTAGAAGCTAAAATTGATTTTCCCGAAGATGATCTTCCAGAAAATATAATTAAAAATATTAAAGTTGATTCAGAAAAAATTAGAAAAGAAATTGAAAAAATTTTGGACGATCAAAAAGTTGGAGAAAGAATTAGAGAAGGCTTTAAAATTGCAATTATTGGACCAGCTAATGCAGGAAAATCTTCTTTGTTAAACTATCTCTCCAATCGAGATGTAGCTATTGTCTCAGAAATTGCAGGAACAACTAGAGATGTTATCGAAGCTCATTTAAATTTAGATGGCTATCCAGTTGTTATCTCTGATACTGCTGGCATAAGAGAGTCTAAAGATGAAATAGAAAAAAAAGGAATTAAATTAGCTCTTAAACGTGCTGAGGATGCTGATTTAAATATAATAGTAATAGAGCCTAAAAGTCTTGATTTTACTGGATTTTTGAATGATTTAGTAAGTGAAAAATCGATAATTGTAATTAACAAAATTGATCTTGGTTATAAAAATATTAATCATCAAATTGAAAAATTTAATCCAATTTTTTTATCAATCAAAAATGAAACTAATTTAGCTGAACTAATAAATCGAATAAAAGATAATTTAAAAAATAAATTTGTAAGTTCAAACGAAACTTTAATTACTAGAGAAAGACATAGACAAAGTTTAGAGGCTTGTGTTCAAAATTTAAAAAATTTCGAGGAAAAAAATTCTAAAGAAGATTTCGATAAAGCTGCAGAGGATTTAAGATTGGCAACTAGATACTTAGGGACGATTGTAGGAAAAGTGGATGTTGAAGAAATATTAGGTTCTATTTTTAGTGATTTTTGCATAGGCAAATAAGTGTTGAATTTACTTGTTATTTAAGCATTTTTAAGTGTTTTCTTGTAAATTTTAATATCAATAATAAATTACAGTTATGAAAAATGACATTTCATTTGATGTAGTTGTAATTGGTGGTGGTCACGCTGGATGTGAAGCAGCAGCAGCATCTGCTAGATTGGGCGTAAATACTGCCTTATTTACTCATAAATTTGATACTATTGGTGAGATGTCTTGTAATCCAGCTATTGGAGGATTGGGCAAAGGTCATCTAGTAAGAGAGATAGATGCACTTGATGGTGTAATGGGTGAAGTTGCAGATAAATCAGGAATACAATTTAGATTATTAAACAGAAGCAGAGGCCCAGCTGTGCGTGGACCACGTACTCAAAGTGATAGGTCATTATATAAGAAATATATGCAAGAAAAACTTGTAAATTATTGTAATTTAAGCATTTTTTCTGATCCTGTAATAGAGTTTATTTTCCAAAAGAACAATATAATTGGATTTGTTACACAGGAAGGCAAAAAAGTACTATCATCAAAAGTAATTCTAACAACTGGAACTTTTTTAAATGGTTTAATTCACATTGGTGAAGAAAAAACACCTGCAGGAAGATTTAATGAAAAACCTTCAACAGGATTAAGTGAACAATTAGAAAAATATAATTTTAAAATTGGAAGATTAAAAACAGGTACACCGCCAAGATTGGATGCAACGACAATTAATTTTGAAAAGCTCGAAGAACAGCATGCAGATGAAGATCCATATTTTTTTTCTTTCCTTACAAAAAAAAATATCAATAGACAAATTTCATGTAGGATGACTTATACCAATCAAGCAGTGCACGATATTATTTCAAAAAATATAAAAAGTAGTGCTATGTACTCTGGTAGTATCCAAGGAGTTGGTCCTAGATACTGTCCTTCTATAGAAGATAAAATTGTAAAGTTTGCTGATAAGCAAAAGCACCAAATATTTTTGGAACCAGAGGGTCTGAATGATAATACTATCTACCCTAATGGAATTTCAACTTCTCTTCCTGCTCATATACAGCAAGAAATATGCAATAATATCAATGGTTTAGAAAATGTTAAGATTTTAAGGCCTGGATATGCAATAGAATATGATTTTGTAGATCCAAGGGAGTTATTCTTAACTTTAGAGACAAAAAAAATTAAAAATCTTTACCTAGCAGGACAAATAAATGGAACAACGGGCTACGAAGAGGCTGCAGCACAAGGATTGATAGCTGGAATAAATGCTGCACTCTCTATTAAAAATAAAGAACCATTTATCCTGGACAGATCAGAAGCTTACATTGGAGTTATGATAGATGATTTAGTAACAAAAGGAGTTGCGGAGCCATATAGAATGTTTACCTCAAGGGCAGAATATAGACTATCTTTAAGATCTGACAATGCTGATCTAAGATTAACCCAAAAAGGAATTCATATTGGACTTATACTAGATGAGCGAAAAATTATATATAATGAGAAAGCATCTAAACTAGAAAAAAGTCTTAAAAATATGAAAAATTCTTTAATTTCTCCATCTAGAGCTTCAAAATTTGGAATAAATATTGCAAAAGATGGGGTTAAAAGAAATGCAATAGAGATATTAAGTCAAAAGACAGTTAATATGACTAAAATTAGAGAAATTTGGCCAGAAATCAAATATGTTTCACGTGAAATTGATGAGCAAATTGAGATAAAGGCTCACTATAAAGGCTATTTAAAGAAACAAAACGCGGATATTTTAGCATTTAAAAGAGATGAGAATTTGAAAATACCAGAAAATTTGGATTATGATCAATTCTCTGGACTTTCAAATGAAGTTAAGTCAAAATTTAAGGAAATAAAGCCAAAAACACTTGGTCAAGCACTTAGAATAGATGGGATTACTCCAGCAGCAGTATATATTTTGTTGTCTCACGTCAAAAGAAAGTCTATTAAGCATATAGCTTGATTGATTCGAAAATAATAAAAACTGATAAAATTTATCTTCCGAATGTTTCACGTGAAACAATTAAGGAGTTGGAGGACTATTGTCAGTCAATTTTGAGTACAAACAGGAAAATAAATTTGATAAGTTTGAGTACAGAAAAGTCAATAAATACAAGGCATATTTATGATAGTGCTCAAACCATTGAATTTATTAATAAAAATGATATCAAGGTATGTACTGACCTTGGCTCCGGTGCAGGGCTTCCTAGTATAGTTTTGGGTATTTTGATGAAATCAAAAAGACAAGGTTTTAAGCTAATTTTTTATGAAAAGAGCTTTCATAAGAGTAATTTTTTGAAAGAGATGGTAAAAAAGTTCAAATTAGAAGCTGAAATTAACCAAAAAAATATTTTTGAAGAGAAAAATTTAGTAACAGATGTAATAATATGCCGAGCATTTAAACCTTTGCCAGTTATTTTTGATATAGCAACAAAGAATTTTAAAAATTTTAAATACATAGTCATGTATTTAGGCAAGAGTGGAAAAAAAATTTTAGAAGATGTTTCCTCAAAATGGAAATTTGATATAGAGGAAATGAAAAGTCTTACAAGTGAAGAGTCGTCAGTAGTAAAAATTTCAAATTTAAAAAAAAAATATGAGTAGAAAAATTATTTCGGTCATAAACCAAAAAGGTGGAGTGGGTAAGACCACAACTGTCATCAATCTTGCTGCTGGTTTAGCAATGAAAGGAAAAAAAATTCTTGTAATTGATCTTGATCCACAAGGTAATGCCACGACAGGTCTTGGATTATCTAACAGAACAAGTTCTGACCAAACAATTTATAATGTATTGAACGGAAATAAAAAAATTTCAGATGTAATACAGCCTACTAGCTTTGAAAATTTAGATTTAATATCATCAAATGTTGATTTGTCTGGGCTAGAGGTGGAGACAGCAGGTGACACCCGTAGAGCCTTTAAATTAAAAGACGAATTAAGCTTGATTTTAAATAATTCTGAGCCATCTTATGATTATATCATAATTGACTGCCCACCATCTTTAAGCCTCTTAACAATAATGGCATTGGTAGCCTCTGATGCTCTCGTAGTACCTCTTCAGACAGAATTCTTTGCTCTGGAGGGACTGACACAGCTTATGAAAACAATTGAAAGGATAAAATCAAACCTAAATCCAAATTTAGACATAAGAGGAATACTTCTGACTATGTATGATAAGAGAAATAAATTATCAGGTGAGGTAGAAACAGAGGCAAGGAACTATTTTAAGGATAAAGTTTATAGTACAGCTGTACCAAGAAATGTCAGACTATCGGAGGCACCTTCACATGGCGTTCCTGTTCTTATTTATGATAAGACCTGTCCAGGCAGCAGAGCATATTTCAGTTTTACAGAAGAATTTTTAAATCAAGATAAACCAGTGGAGAGTGCAGCATGATCAATCCGTTTAAATCAAAAAAAGGACTTGGAAGAGGCTTGTCTTCCTTAATAGGTGATAGTGAAAAAATTGATGATAAAAAAAATATTTCAATAAGTTCACTAATTAGAAATAAGTATCAACCTAGAAAAAAATTTGACGAAGTTAGTCTAGAGGAATTAACTAACTCTATAAGAGAAAGTGGTATTATCCAACCTATCATTGTAAGACCATCTTCTGATGTAGAAGATAAATTCGAAATAATAGCTGGAGAAAGAAGATGGCAGGCAGCACAATATGCAGGGCTACATGAAGTGCCTGTAGTTGTAATTAATGTAGATAATCTTAAATCATTAGAATTTGCAATTGTCGAAAATGTTCAAAGAAAAGATTTAAATCCAATTGAGGAAGCTGAAGGTTATAAAAGATTAATAGATGAATTTAGTTATGACCAAGATAAAGTATCAAAATTCATCGGTAAAAGTAGAGCACACATATCTAATTGTTTGAGGCTTTTATCTCTTCCACAAGAAATAATAGAACTAATTATTGAAGAAAAATTAACTCAAGGTCATGCAAAAATTCTAGTTGGATTAGATAATGCTATTCTTTTAGCAAAGAAAATTATTTCAAAAAAATTATCTGTTAGACAAGCTGAAAGCTTAGTACGTATGTTGAAATCTAGTTCTAATAGTCTTTCTAAGAAAAAAGATCCAAATATTGTAAGTCTTGAGGAAGAGTTAACAAATAAAATTGGAATGAGAGTTTTTGTTAAGAATAAAAGAAATAACTCTGGAACTATCAGTTTAGAGTATAAGGGGGCCGATCAGCTTGATAGGCTAGTGGAAATTATTAAACAAAATTACTAGTAATTACTTATAAAATTAGAGACGAAAAGCATCGAATTTGTTGTATTTTTCTTTACTAAGGCCTCTAAATCATTGATTTTAAATATTATTTCTTTCACTTCATTAGTAGACCATGATTGAACTTGTTTTTTTACAATATCTTTCTCTTTCCAAAATATAGGAGGTTTGAAGGTAGATATAACTTGATCAATATTTGAATTATTATCTGCCTCAGTTCTTATTTTCAGAAGTCTTTTAGACTTATTTAGTATAGTTCTTATAATTAATATGCAGTCTTCAGAAGAATAATTATTTTCATTAAGAATATTAGAAACTTTTTTAGAATTTTTAGCTAAATAATTATCAGATAATTCAAACACACTATAATTTTCTGCAAGATTTGAAAGTTTAATCACGTCGTCTGTGCTCAATTTATTCTTACTAATTGATAAATTTTTTAATTTTAATAATTCATTTTTTAAATTAATTCTATCCCCTTTTGATCTTTCTATAAGTATATTTTTGATTTCTTGAGATAAACTTAATTTATTTTCACTTAAAAAATTTTGAATAGTAAGATTTAATATTCTTGTATCGTCTTGGTAAACAGGTGTACAAATTATATTTTTTCCTTTCTCAAATAAATTTCTTAGTTTAGACTTTTTTTCAAGATTTGAGGATTTTATAACGATCTTTAATCCTATTGTTTCTTTTTCTAAAATATCATCAATAAAGTTAATTAATTTATCTGAAGCTCTCGAAATAATAACTAATCTACTTGCTTCAAAGAGAGATTGTGTGAGGAAGCTAGAAACAATGTCATCTTTTTTATTTAAGATTTCTTGCTCATCATATTTTAATATTTCACCATTGAAGTTTTTGATGTAAAAATTATCTATTATATCTTGTTTTATACCGTCATTATTTCCATAAATTAAATGAAAAATAAAATTTGATGATTTTAACTTATCTAATTCAAAGCTTTTAACTATCATCACTATTTATTATGGATGATATAATAATATTAGAAGCATTTTGTGCAAGGTTCTCTTTTATAATTTTTTCTCTTTCCTCTAACTTAAACTTATCTTTGTCATTATTATAAACATATTTTTCCTCTATTTTTTTATCTAATATTTTTCTATTATTCTGAATTACTTTGTAAAATACAGTAAGAGTCTCTTCAAATTTTTCTGGGTCACCCTTTGAATCTTTAGAGATAATAACTTTATTTAATTGAGATAAAATATCTATTGAATAAATTTTTGCTGAGTTATTTGCTTTAGGTTTAAATTTTTGGTTATCGTTCTCAACCGATTTAAAAAGATTAAGTTGATTTTCAATAATTCTATTTACATCTTTTTCACCAGCAAATGATAAGTTATCCAATTTGATATTATAATTTTTTTTTGAAAAAATTGGTTCATAGGAGCATCCTGTGATTATGAAAATACTTAATAAATATATGAATTTAATTTTTATCTTGCTCATTTACTAAAATATTAATTAATCTATTTTTAACATAAATAATTTTTTTTATATCTTTATCTTTTAAATATTTTTCAGTTAGTTTATTAGATTTTACCTTAACCAAAAGGCTTTGTTCATCTATATCTCTATTTTCGTTTAAAATCGCTCTTTTTTTACCATTAATTTGTATTATAAAATTAATTTTTTTTTCAATTAATAAATTTTCATTAGCTGATGGCCAAGTAACGTCATCAGTGTTGCCCAATTCTTCCAAACACTCTGATGAGTAATGTGGTATTGCTGGTGAAAATAGAATTAATATTTTGATATAATTTTCTTTAAGATAACTTTTGCTAATTTTTTTTTCAATTTCTTTATTTAAAAAATTATAAGTTTCGTAAATATTTGCTATAATTACATTATAATTAAAATTTTCAAGATTATTTGTTATTTTATTAACCATTTGACTGGTAAACTTCTCTAAATTACTATCTTCGTTATCACCTTCATCATTATTTTCTAATTTTTCTTTAATTTTATTATGAAGAGTCCACAGTTTTTGTAAAAATTTATATGAAGCTATCATTCCTTGATCTGACCACTGCACATCTTTTTCTGGAGGACTATCTGATAATATAAATAATCTTACAGCATCTGCTCCGTAATTCTTAATAATATTTTCTGGATCAATTACATTTTTTTTTGATTTTGACATAGACTCAGATGGTCCAACTTTAACTATGCTTTCTGGATTACCTTTTACTTTAAATTTATTTTCTATAAGTTCAACATCATCGGGACTTAACCAGTTACCATTTTCATCTTTATAAGTTTCATGACATACCATCCCTTGGGTAAATAATCCTTGAAATGGTTCACTAAATCTAAATTCATCGTTTTTGTAACCTAATGCTTTTATAAAAAAACGTGAGTATAATAAATGTAAAATTGCATGTTCTACGCCACCTATATATTGATCAACGGGCATCCAATAATCTATTTCTTCTTTTTTAAATCCATAACTTGTTTCGTGTGGAGAGCAGAATCTTAAATAGTACCACGAGGAGCAAACAAATGTGTCTAATGTGTCAGTTTCTCTTCTGTATTTTTTTCCATTAATTTCAATATTTTTCCATTCATCAGTTGCGTCCAGTGGATTGCCTTTTGTGTTTAAATTTATATTTTCAGGAAGTTTTACTGGCAAATCCTTTTTTGGGATTGGAATTACATTTTCGTTTTCATCATAAGCCATCGGTATTGGACATCCCCAGTACCTTTGTCTTGAAACTCCCCAATCCTTTAATCTAAAATTTATCTGTTTTTTTCCAATTCTTTTTTCCTCTAAAATATCAATTGTTTTCAAAATTGACTCTTCAGGAACTTTAAGATTGTTTAAATATTCAGAATTTATCATTACGCCTGAGCCTGTATAAGCTTCTTTTTTAACTTGATAATCATCACTTTCATCCACAGGTCTAACAACAGTCTTGATGTTCAGTTTATACTTTTTTGCAAAATCAAAATCTCTCTGGTCATGGCCTGGACATCCAAATACAGCTCCAAAACCATAGTCCATTAATACAAAATTAGCGAAGAAAACAGGTACTTTTTGAGAGTTATCTAGTGGGTTAATTGCTTCTAAATCAGTTTTAAATCCAATTTTTTCACCTATGGCAATTGCCTCCTCAGTTGTCCCAGTTTTTGAACATTCTCTCTTAAATTTTTGGAACTCATCATTTTCTGAGTAATATTTTGAAATTTCATGATCTACAGAAAGAGCTAAAAAGGAAAACCCAAATAAAGTATCTGGTCTTGTAGTGAAACATTTAATTTCTTTAACGGGAAGTTCTCCTACTGTTTTAAATGCAATTTCACAACCAAAGGACTTTCCAATCCAATTTTTTTGCATTATTTTTACTTTGTTTGGCCAATCTTTCAATTTATCTAAATCACGCTGAAGTTCATCTGAAAATTTTGAAATTTTAAAAAACCACTGATTTAATTTTTTTCTCTCAACTACTGCCCCAGATCTCCAACCTTTACCATCAACTACTTGTTCATTAGCTAGTACAGTTTGATCCACTGGATCCCAATTCACGTAATTTTCTTTTCTGTACACTAAGCCTTTTTCGTAAAGTTCTAAGAAAAATAATTGTTGATGTTTATAATAATCCTCTGAACAAGTTGATATCTCCCTATCCCAATCAATAGAAAGACCTAATCTTTTCAATTGTTCTTTCATTGTAGATATATTTTTGTTCGTCCAATTTTTTGGATCTAAATTATTTTCTCTTGCAGCATTTTCAGCTGGCATTCCAAATGCATCCCACCCCATAGGATGTAAAACATTAAAACCTAACAAGGTTTTATAACGTGATAACACATCACCAATTGTGTAATTTCTTACATGTCCCATGTGTATTTTTCCTGAAGGATATGGAAACATTTCTAAGCAATAAAATTTTTTTTTTGATTTATCTATCCTAGAAGAAAAGACCTTTAATTCTCGCCATTTTTTTTGCCACTTATCTTCAATTGTTTTGAAGTTATATCTATTAATAGAAGTCACTTTCTGAAGTTTCTTAATTATCTAATTGAGCATTACTATAAGGCTTGAAATTTTTTTCCTTATTTTGTTTTTTATAAATTGTTGCCTTACTTAGAATTTCTTTTTTTAGTTCAGCCACTAGAGCACCTTTTTTCTGTGTTATTTTACAATTAATTACTTGATTACATTTTTTATAAAAAACTTTTATATCTAATGCATCAGTTCTAACTTCATTAGTTAAAAAACGAATTGAAATTTTTACTGACTCATCCACATTTAGACCATCAGAGTACCAATCAGTGATGATTATTCCACCACTATAGTTTACTGAAGCAAGAGGCATAAAATCAATTGTGTCAAGAGATGCTCTCCAAAGTTCATTTGCGCTTGCAAAAACAAAATCACCACCTTTGCCCTCCCTGAGTGCATTATCTAATCTAAATCCTCTTCCCTCCTCTAGGTTTTTTTTAACCCTTTCTCTTGGATCTGGTGGATTTTTTCTTGCGTCCCCACCCGGGATGTTTTCAACTGATTTACAAGAATTAAGAGCAAATAGTAGAATAAATATAAATGCTTTGATTCGAATTTTTAAAAAGTTTGCCATAAGTGTTATTAAAATCTTAGTATTAGATGAAAAAATCAAATAATTAAAAGAATTTCTTTAAGATGGTAGATATATGAGTAAATATAACAATTCTAACTGATGTATAAATATCACACTTTCTGAAAATAAGGGTTTTTTTGATCTTTTAGGGCTTAAACTTCAAAAATTATTGGTAGAGATATCCTGTTTAATATTAAACAAATAACGAAAGGTAATAATATGGACAATCTTAAAAAGATAGGTCTGACAGCATTAGGTACTGTTTTGATGACAGCAGGATCTGCAAACGCAGCAAGCGTTTCAGCATCTGCTGCAACTTCAATTACTTATAATGGTGCAGACAACGGTGACGATGGTAACGGTTGGACGATGACTGACTCAGTTACTTTCACTGCGAGCGGTGAAATGGATAATGGTTTTACTGTTTCAACAACACTAGAACTTGATGGTTCAATCATGGATACTAGAACTTTGTCAATCGACATGGGTGATACTGGAAAATTAACTTTTTCTGGTGATGGTGCATCAGGACCAATTGGTTCTTGGGAAGACATTACTCCATCAGCTAACGAAGAAGCTCATGGTGTAGCAGTAAACGGAACTATTGCTGGAGCATCTAATGGTGCATCAACAAATGATATTTTCGTTTATGATTACACAGTTATGGACGGTTTAGCGCTTAAAGCATCTTACACTCCATCTGATGGTGCTACAGCTGTAGATAGTTCAATGGACTACGGTGTATTGTACACTGGTATAGAAGGTTTATCAGTATACGCTGCAATGGGTGAAAACAACAACGCTGCAGCTGGTATCGATAACTCTATGATAGGTGCTACATATGCAATGGGTGCATTTACAATTGGTTACCAAGTAAATGATACTGATAGTAGTGCTGCAAATGGAGATGAAGAGTTTACTGCATTAGGTATTTCTTATGCAGTAAGTGATGATTTATCTGTCTCACTAAACAGTTCAACAATTGATTTTGAATCTGGAACAAATGATCAAGAAGCTACTGGTATAAGTTTCTCTTATACTTCAGGCGGAATGACAATTTCAGGAACTCACTCAACAGTTGATAACGTAGGTGGAACTGCAACAGCAGATAACACTGGATACGAAGTTAACTTTGGATTTGCATTTTAATTAGTCGCAAATATTCTGATAAAAAGGCCCCTATTATGGGGCCTTTTTTTTATACTTAAAATAAGAAATACCTGCAAAACCATCAGATTTTACAAGACTAAGAGATTTGACGTTTCCATCTGACACTCCACCAAGAGCAATAATTTTTCTATCAGATAAATTTGATAAAATTTTGAATTTATTAATACCTAGGTGATTTTTATTTTTTTTAAATATTGATGATAAAAAAATTTTACTTATTTTTTGTCTTTCTTTAACTCTTATCTCTTTTAGATTATGAGCAGATCCTATTAAAATAAAATTTTTTTTTAATTGATAACTTAAATGAATGTAGTTTTTATTAAATGAGGGTAAATATGCTCCATCCATGTTTAACTTAATTGCTAGCTTTATATTATTTGCCATAATCAATTTAAGTCCTCTTTTTTTACAATAATTTTTTATATCAAGAATTTTTTTGATATTATGAGTTTCTTTATAATTTCTGTATATTATTGTGGTATTTCTATCTTGCATATGAAGATTACTTTCTTCTAATTTTTCTATAAAGTAATATTTAAAAAATAATTTTTTATGCATAAAACAGTTAAAAACTTAATATCTATTCAAAACTCAATCAAATCAAAAATATCGGAATTAAATGAAATAACTAGAATACCTAAAATAATAGCTGTTTCAAAAACTTTTAAGATAGAACATATTTTGCCATTAATAGAATATGGACACTTAAATTTTGGGGAAAACAAAGTTCAAGAGGCTATTGAGAAGTGGGCAGATATAAAAAAAAATAATGAGAAAATTAAATTACATTTAATTGGAAAACTTCAAACAAATAAAGTCAAATTTGCTCTTAAAATTTTTGATTATATTCATTCACTTGAAAGTGAAAAGTTGGCCAAAAAATTAGCATTAGAACAAAATAAACAAAATGTAAGACCTAAAATTTTTATTCAAATCAATGTTGGACAAGAAAGTCAAAAATCTGGCATAAATGAAGAAAATTTGTTGGATTTTTATAACTTTTCAAAGGACTTGGGTCTTAATATCGTTGGTATAATGTGCATACCGCCATTTGATAGCGACCCAAGGCATTTCTTTTCAAAAATGAGTGAACTAATTCAGAAAATTAATTTAAATGAACTAAGCATGGGAATGTCTTCGGATTATCTTGATGCAATAGAATTTAAATCAACATATGTGAGAATTGGCTCCAATATATTTGGCAAAAGAGATTAACTTATTCTAATTTTAGTCTTTTTATTTATAAGTTTTATTAAAATTAAAAAGTCATTTTTTTTAAGAGCCAGACACCCTAAGGTTGGTTTAAATGTTCTTGTGAGATGAATAAATATTGCACTTCCTTTTCCAATCTTACGATTTTTAGTGTTATAATTAATTGGAATAAAAAAATCATATTTATAATCCCTTCTGAATAGTTTTTCATGTTTAATATTTTTATTTATTTTCATTAGTTTATTATAGTTTTTAAAATTATTAACATCATCACACCAGCCCATATCTTTTTTAATTGGGATACATTTTAATTTTGTTAAAGGTTTAGAAAGTCTATCTTTTCTATAATACAAATTACCCAATGAAAATGTCCCAATTGGGGTTTTTTTATCACCTTCAATTTTATTTTTTGTTAATCCTTTTTTTCCAAAAGAACACTTAAAATTAAAATCATCTAATACAAGTGTTGCTTTATTTTTCAGAATAATTGTCATATCTTTATACTATATATGAATAATCAAACTTTAGTAATTTATGATTTTAAAATTTTATATGAGATACTAAGTGAAATTGACAATCATACTAATTTTAATTTAATTAATATTAACAAACTTACTGAGCTTAAGTTTAAGAATTTAAATAATTACTTAATAATATCTGATAAAAAAAAAAAAGACATTCATGATCTAATTGTCTTTAATCATTTTCCAATTCATATAACTAAATTAATAGAAACTATAAATATTAAATTTCTTAAAAAAAACTATAGTCTACAGTCTGAAATTGACTTAGGAATTTATAAATTAAATTTAAATTCAAGGAAAATTTTTAATGAAAAAAAAGGTTTAGATTTAACAGAAAGAGAAGCTAATATTATAATTTTTCTGAATAATTCCAAAAAACCAGTCAAAATTAATCAACTACAAACCGAAGTATGGGGACATAATTCAAAATTAGAAACCCACACAGTTGAAACTCACATTTATAGATTAAGAAAAAAAATTAAAAATATTTTTGATGATGAAAATTTTATAAAAAGTTCTAAGTCTGGTTATATTATTTAATGAAAAGAAAAAATATAATTGCTAAAGAATTACTAACACCTAAATACAAAACTAGAATAGTAAAACCTAAGAAAGGTAAAGGTAGTTTTAAAAGAAAAAAAAAATAATATTTTAAAGTCTTGCACCTATTTGTTGGATTACTTTTGAAGACATTTCAGTTCCTTTATCTAAACTTTCTTTCAGTGACATGTTATTCACATGCCCATGTAAAAAACCTGCTGCAAAAAGATCTCCAGCGCCAGTTAAATCAACAATTTTAAGACCCTCTTTAATTCCACATTCGACAACCTCATCTCCATAAATTGCAGCTGCTCCTTTTTCTCCTCTAGTTAGAACAATTATTTTACCAAGTGATTTAGAGAAATTTATTACTTCATCAAAAGATTTAGCATCAATTAATGACATGATTTCTTGTTCATTGGCAAATACAACATCTAATTTATTTTTAACTAATTCTAAAAAATGTGGCTTATGTCTATCCACGCAAAATTGATCCGACAACGACATTGCAACTTTATTTGCACTTTGAATAGCTTTATCAAATGCTTTTTTGGGTTCTCCTTCGTCCCAAAGATAACCTTCTAAAAGTATTATTTCACTCTGTTTGATAGAATCAGAGCTAACATCATTTTCATTTATTTTTCCAGCAGTTCCTAAAAACGTGCACATTGTTCGTTCAGAGTCAGGTGTAACTAATATTAAGCAAGTTCCAGTGGGTAACTCCTCTTTCTTTTTTGAATAAAAATATTTTACATTTTCTTTTTTTAATCCCTCTTCGTATTTTCCACCAAGTTCGTCATCATTTACTTTACCTATAAATCCAACTTCATTTCCAAGTTGAGATAACCCAACAATTGAATTAGCAACAGAGCCACCAGAAACAGTTTTTTCAATTTTAAGGTTAGATAATAAATCTTTGAATTCTTTATCATCAAAAATTAATTTCATCGTACTTTTGGTTAAATCATTTTTTTTAATGAAATCATCTTCTACTTTACAAATTACATCTACTATCGCATTGCCTATCCCTAATATTTTCATTATTTATGCTTTCTTGGTTATAAGTGGTTTTTTTCTGTTAGGATAGCAAGTAGTACAGATTTTACAAGATAAACCATAGCACTCCCTTGCTTTACAGTATTCTCTACCATAGTAAATTATTTGAAGATGTAATTTATTCCAATGTTTTTTTGGAAAAAGTCTTTTTAGATCTTCCTCTGTTTTAATAACACTCTTTCCATTGGTTAAACCCCATCTTTGACCTAGTCTATGTATATGAGTATCTACCGGAAAAGCAGCATATCCAAATCCTTGAGACATGACTACGCTTGCAGTTTTATGTCCAACACCAGGTAGCGCTTCAAGTTGTTCAAATGTTTTTGGTACTCTTCCTTTATACTTTTCAACTAGTGTTTTTGATAAATTATATATGCTTTTTGCTTTAATTCTGAATATGCCAATACTTCTGATTAGTTTTTCAATTTTTTTTCTTCCCAACGATACAAAATGTTCAGGCTTATAATATTTTTTATAAATATTTTTTGTAACACTATTAACATTTTTGTCAGTACACTGAGCTGAAAGCAAAACTGAAATAAGAAGTGTAAATGTATTTCGATGCTTTAGTGGAACAGATATTTTTGGATATAATCTATTAAGTAATAACTGAATATTTTTTACCTTTTTAGCTTTATTCATAAAAATTAAGCTTTATTTCAGGTCCACGTTTCCAATTTCTCATGTCTAAATCATTTGGAAAAATCTTATCATTACCTATTACTTCAGGACTCTTTTCAAAACTCATTTCAATAATTTTCATATTCTCATCTTTATCAACCTTTGAAAAGTTATTAGCGTGCAAATGGGTTATTTTTAATTTAAATTTTTTAATAAAATCAATTATAACATTCATATTTTTATCCAGATCATGAAACTCAATTACTAAACCAACAATTTTTTTTTGATTTTGAATAATTTCATTAAGAATTGAGTATTCACTACTTTCAATATCTATTTTTAAAAAGATCTTATCAGAATTTATTTTAGAAATTAATTGGTTTAGGTCACCAGTCGATATTTTTTTTTTTATAAATTTTGTTTTTTTTTTAAAACTCAGATAATCTAAGAAAATTAAAATATTTTTAATTAATTTAATTAAATTTAAACTTAAAATAGAAGATTTTATATCTGATCTAAATTTTTTTTTTAAAATATCTAGAATATTTTCACTATCTATACATACAGAGTCTATATGATTTTGTTTTAAAAAATCTTTTTCGAAGGACCAATCATCCTTAATACCTAACGAAATAAGATGTGTACTTGCATTTACAGTCTGAATTCCAACTAAATAACCCCCATCATTTTTTTTGCCTAATCTGATTAATCTATACTCTTTATCTGGTTTGAATAATTTAGGAAGGTACATATACAAAACCTTTTAAAAATTAGTTAAAGTTCAAAACATCACGCATAGAATACAAACCAGGTTTTTTTTTCATTAACCATTTTCCAGCTGTTAAAGCTCCTTCGCTGTATAAAGCCCTATCAAATGCTTCATGATTTAACGTTATAATTTCTTTTCTACTTGAAAATTTAACTTCGTGTTCACCGACCGTTTTACCTTTTCTAATTGAGTTGAAATTTATTTTTTTTCCATAAGGAAATTTTTTTTTATTTAGATATTTTTTGCCAATTAAATTGTAAAAATCTTTATTTTTACCATTTGCAATTCCTCTGCCTAACATTAAAGCTGTTCCCGAAGGATGGTCTACTTTATGTTTGTGATGAACCTCATATACTTTACTTAAAAAATTATTTCCTAATGATTTAGATGCTATTTCAGTTAAATACATTAACAAATTTATGCCTAAGCTCATGTTTCCAGCTTTCAATATTGGAATTTTCTTTGAAAATTTTTTAATAAGATTTTCTTCTTTCTTAGAAAATCCAGTTGTACCAATAACAACTCTTTTTTTTAACTTTGAAGCAATTTTTAGAATTTCAAAAGTGCAATTAGGAACTGTAAAATCGATAATTAAATCAACATTTTTGAATGAATTTACATTATTTAAACTAGGTTTAATTCCAGAAATTTTTTTTTTTATTAATCTATTTTCTGTAAGTGTTGTTAGCTTAAAATTTTTATCAACTCTTGAAGATTTTATCAGTTGTTGGCCCATTCGTCCCATGCAACCAGATATCGCTAAATTTACTTTGCTCATTAAATTTTTTTAATATATTTTTTTAACAATATACAACAATTATGGTTATTAAATACCTTTTAAAATTATTTTTGGTTTTTATTTTTTTTGTGTCTATCAATCAATCTAAAGCTGACTTTTTTAAAGATATTACATCTTTAATTGAAAATAATGATTTTAGACTAAGTTATGGTGTGTCTGTTACAGATGTAAACCAAGATGATAAATATGAATTTATCGTTACTGGGTTTGGTTTTTCAAATTTAGCGTTATCTTACCAAAATGGGAAACTTGTAAATATAAATAAAAATGAAATCTTTGATGATCCTAAAAGAAAAACAATTGGAGTTGCTGCTTGTGATATTGATAAAGATGGATTTGAAGAAATATATTTTTTAAATACCGATACCTATAGTGGAGAAAAAAAATATTCAGACAGATTGATTGACAATAGTATTGATGGATTTATTGATTTATTTGAAAAAGGGATTAATAAAAAAAATTTAAACTTAACTGCCGGTAGGTCTGTTGTTTGTGTGGATAGAAATGGTGATGGAAAATATGGCATATATGTTGCTAATTATGGGGGTCCGACTAGGTTTTATGAACAAAGTTCCGGACAAATACTAGATTTAGCAGAGCAGCTTAAAATTGATAAAATAACTGGTGGAAGAGCTGTAGTTGCAGGAAATATTTTATCAGGAAAAACTGACATATTTGCTGCAAACGAAAGAGGAAAAAATTTTTTATATTATAATTCTGATGGTTTCTTTCAGGATATAGCTGAGGATTATAAAATTGATGATCAATATGAAAATGGAAGGGGTACAACTTTATCAGACATACTTTATAGAGGGAGATTAGATATAATCTCATCCAATTGGAACGGTTATCATAGGGCTTTTGTATTAGAAGATAACAAATTTGAAGATATCGCTACTCCAACCTACAATATTCCTACTAGAATTAGAACAGTGATATCAGCAGACTTTGATAATGACGGCTATGATGAAATATTCATGAATAATATTGGCGAACCAAATAAATTATTCAAAATAAAAGACAATGGATTTTTTGAGGAGATAAAAATTCAAAATGCATACGAATCTAATGGTTTAGGAACAGGTGCTGCAGTCGCGGATATAGATGAAGATGGAATTTTAGAATTATTAGTTTCTCATGGAGAATCTGGCATGCAACCACTCACAATGTATAAAGCAGACATTAAAAAAGACTTCTATTATATAAGAATTAAACCTTTAAATAAGTATGGTGCACCTGCAAGAGGAGCAACAGTCATACTTAATTCAAACTTCAGAAATCATGCTAAAACCATTGATGCTGGCTCTGGATATCTATGCCAAATGGAACCCGTGGCTCATTATGGTATTAGAGAAAGTGAAAAAAATATTTCAGTAAAAATAGTTTGGACTGATGGTTCCTCTCAGTTACTTAAAATAAATGAATTTAATAAAACAATAGAAGTAAATCAGAAAAAATAGGACAATAACACTCAATTCAATAAGTAAACTAATTAAAGTATTCTAAATATCAGATCATGCAAAAAATAAAATACTTTACAATTTTTTTTCTATTATTAACTTTTAGTTCAATAAAACCAACATATTCAAATCAATTTAATTATTATGCTGATTTAGTAGAAGATTGGCCAAAAATTTTCCCCGATCAAAATAGAAATGCTGCAGGTCCAAAATTTTTTAAACATATTTTAACTAAAGAAATCACATATCAAGATTTTGTAGAATACAACAAATTATATTGTGCTGTTTCAGGATCATTGATTGATCCAAATAACAAACCAGAATTTGTTTATCTTAAAAATGCTGAAAATAAAGAGAAAATATGTGGATTTTATCATAAGTGTTGTTATCCATGCTCGTGTGATTTGATGAAATACTCTAAAGTAAAAAAAATGAAATATACTTTTACAGATGGTGAAAAAGAATTTTTTGTTCTGACAATAAAAAATCCCTGCGGTAAAAAAGATTTTCCAAGAGAAGTAAATAAGGATTATTTTTGTGATGGAAATAAACTTGATAATAATCAAGTATTTGCATTAGATGAGAGACTAGTAATTGGTTTATTTCACAATGCTACAAAATGTAATTCTCAAAGTATTGCTGCTATTGATAGTCATGAAGTTACTGGACAATATTGTGAACTAAGAAATAATGCTCCTCTTGAAGAAGTACAAGGTGGTATGGGAGATATATTTATAAGATTAGCAAAAGATAATTAAATTATTCCAATTCCCTCTTTATAAAAATAGGCGCCCAGAATTAGAATTGCTAAAATATAAATAATTCCAAAAATTGTATATTTAATTTTTTTTTTCATCTAATTTTTCCAAAAACTTTTTGCTTTTTTAAAGAATTTTTTAATACTGGGATTTGATTTTTCATTTTCAATTTCTCTAAATTTCTCAAGTAATTCTTTTTGTTCTTTATTTAAAGATACTGGCACTTCAGTGTTCACTTGTACATAAAGGTCTCCATAATCATTTCCTCTCATTAATGGCATTCCTTTTTCTCTCAATCTAAACTGTTTTCCACTTTGTGTTCCAGCTGGAATTTTTATCTTTGCTTTTCCACCATCGATAGTAGGTATTTTTAATTCAGTTCCAAGTGCTGCATCTGCAATAGATATTGGGCATTCAAAAAATAAATTTTCTTCAGATCTTTTGAAAAGTTCGTGAGAATTAACATTAATAAATAAATAAAGATCACCATTACTAGCTCCCCTGGAACCTGCTTCCCCTTTACCAGATAATCTGATCCTAGTTCCATCGTCTACTCCTTTAGGAATAGTCACAGAAAGGCGCTTACTTGCTTGTTTTTTACCTTGACCACCACAACTTGTGCAAGGATCGGTTATTTGTTCGCCTGAACCAGCACATTGAGGGCATGTTTGTTGAACAGTGAAAAAACCTTGGCTAGAACGAACTTGTCCATGGCCGCCACACATAGAGCATGTGCTTGCACTTTGACCTGGCTTAGATCCTGAACCACTACAAGTATCACATCTATCAGATGTTGAGAATTTAATATCCTGTTTCTTTCCAGCATAAGCTTCTTCTAGGCTTATAGATAGATCATATCTTAAATCAGAGCCACGGTTATTAGATCTTCTTGATCTTCTTCCACCACCAAAACCTTCTCCGAAAAAGTCTTCAAATATATCTGAAAAAGAACCAGAAAAGTCAAAGTTTCCGAAACCACCTCTTCCACCTCCACCTCCATTCTCAAATGCAGCATGTCCAAAATTATCATAATTTTGTTTTCTCTCTGAATTTGATAGAACGTGATAAGCTTCTGAAGCTTCTTTAAATTTTTCCTCCGCTCCTTTGTCACCTTTATTTTTATCAGGATGATATTTTACAGCTTGTTTTCTATAAGCTGCTTTAATTTGATCGGGACCTGCACTTTTTTCAACACCCAAGACATCGTAGTAATCTCTTTTTGCCATAACTAGTTATAGACAAATGGTTGATATTTTAGGCGCTTTTTTCTTTATCGTCTTTTACTTCTTCAAAGTCTGCATCAACAACATTATCGTCTTTTTTCCCTTCATCCTTTGCATCTTTAGGTGCATCACCAGGTTTTGTACTTTGTTGTGATTTGTAAATAGCTTCTCCTAATTTCATTGAAGCTTGAACCAAATCTTGAGTTTTCTTTTTAATTTCCTCTACATCAGTTCCTTTTAAAGCATTTCTCACATTTGCTGAGGCATCCTCAATAGCTTTTTTATCTGCATCAGAAACTTTACCACCATGCTCTTTTAAATTTTTTTCAGTAGAATGAAGTAGGGTGTCAGCTTGGTTTCTTGCATCTACGGCTTCTCTTTTCTTTTTGTCAGCCTCTTTATTTGTCTCAGCATCTTTAACCATTTGGTTTATTTCATCATCACTTAAACCACCTGACGCTTGAATTTGAATCTTTTGCTCTTTACCAGTGCCTTTATCTTTTGCAGAAACATTCACGATTCCGTTTGCATCAATATCGAATGTAACTTCAATTTGAGGAACACCTCTAGGAGCAGGAGCTATACCTACTAGCTCAAAATTACCCAAAACTTTGTTGTCTGAAGCCATATCTCTTTCACCTTGTAAAACTCTAATCGAAACTGCAGGTTGGTTATCCTCTGCTGTAGAAAAGACCTGACTTTTTTTAGTCGGTATTGTAGTATTTTTATCTATTAATTTTGTTGAAACTCCGCCTAATGTTTCTATTCCAAGTGAAAGCGGTGTTACATCGAGCAATAACACATCTTTTACATCTCCTTGTAATACTCCAGCTTGAATAGCTGCACCCATAGCAACAACTTCATCAGGATTTACAGATTTATTAGGCTCCTTACCGAAGAAATTTTTAACCTCTTCAATAACTTTTGGCATTCTAGTCATCCCACCAACAAGTATCACCTCATCGATTTCACTAGCACTTAAGCCCGCATCTTTAAGTGCTGTTTCACACGGCGGAATAGTTCTAGAAATAAGATCTTCCACAAGAGCTTCTAGTTTTGCTCTGGTCATTTTCATGTTGATGTGTTTTGGACCGGTTTTATCTGCTGTAATAAATGGCAAATTTATTTCAGTTTGTGCTGCTGAAGATAATTCAATTTTTGCTTTTTCAGCTGCCTCTTTGAGTCTTTGTAAGGCTAGTTTGTCAGATTTTAGATCTATACCATTTTCTTTTTTAAATTCTGTTAACAAGTAATCTACAATTGTATTATCAAAATCTTCTCCACCTAAAAAAGTGTCTCCATTTGTAGATTTAACTTCGAATACTCCATCTCCTAATTCAAGTATTGATACATCAAATGTGCCACCACCTAAATCATAAACAGCAATTTTGTTATTTGTTTTTTTGTCCAATCCGTAAGCAAGTGAAGCTGCAGTTGGTTCATTGATAATCCTTAAAACTTCTAGCCCTGCTATTTTACCAGCATCTTTAGTTGCTTGTCTTTGTGCATCATTAAAATACGCAGGTACTGTTATTACGGCTTGTTTAACTTCTTGGCCCAAGTATTTTTCAGCAGTCTCTTTCATCTTCTGAAGTGTAAAAGCAGAAATTTGAGATGGAGAATATTTGTTACCTTTTGCTTCTATCCAAGCATCTCCTTTATCTGAGTTAATAATTTTAAATGGTGCAGTTTCAACATCTTTTTTTACAGACGGATCGTCAAAATTTCTTCCAATTAATCTTTTAACAGCAAATATAGTATTTTCAGGATTTGTTACTGCTTGTCTTTTTGCAGGTTGTCCAATTAATTTTTCATCATTATCAGAAAACGCTACAACTGATGGAGTTGTTCTTGCGCCTTCAGCGTTTTCTAAAACTTTAGCTTGTGTACCTTCCATTACTGCTACACAAGAGTTAGTTGTTCCTAAATCTATTCCTATTACTTTGCTCATAATTAATACCTCTTCGACATATAAGTGCTAATTTTTAGACTACAACCATCTATAAAATTTAAATTTTGGTTGTTTTTATTGGTTTTTTTCATCTTTTTGTTCTTCATTTTGTTCTTCCTTCACAATTTTCTTTGAAACAGCAACTAAGGCAGGTCGTAATAATCTGTCTTTCATCATAAATCCTCTTTGTATTTCTTGAACAATTGTTCCAGGTTCTTTTGTTTCATCCTCAATTTCTAACATCGCTTGATGAAGATTAGGGTCAAGCTTTTCATTAATTGATTTTACAGGCTCGATATTATTTTTTTTAAATATTGAAAGCATATCGTTGTTTATAATATCTAAATGTTCTACAGTTCTTTTAAGCGCGTCTGTATCTTTTAACTTTTCGTCACTCTCTAATACAGCTTTTGATCTCTCAAGATTGTCTAATAAGTTTAATGCCTCTTTTGCAAAAGAATATCCACCATATTCATATGCGTCCTCTTTTTCTTTTTCAAATCTTCGTCTCTGATTTTCCATTTCTGCAAATGTTCTAGCTAGTTTATCTTTGAGTGTCTCTAATTCTTCCTCTAATGACAGCTTTTCATCTTCTTTTTCTTTTTTCTCGGACTCTAAATTTTTATCTTCTCTATCTTGATTTTCATTATGACTGTCAGTTGCTTGAGTATTTAACTCATCCTGTTCAGGGGTACTTTCGTCTATATTTTCTTTTAATTCTTCTTTGTCCATATTGTTTATATGGTGAGAAAAAGTATAATTTCTAGATGTTTAAAAGAAAAATTAAAGAGATATTCATTGGCTCAAATAATAAAGGAAAACTAAAGGAAATAGCAGATCTCTTGCCTAAAAGTTTAAAAATTTACTCAAATTTAGACTTTAAAATACCTAGTCCTGTAGAAACAGGCTTCACATTTAAACAAAACTCTCTTTTAAAAGCTAAGTATTTTTCAAAAAAAACTAATAAAATTTGTATGTCAGATGACTCAGGTATCGAAATTGATATTTTAGATAAAGCGCCTGGGGTATATTCAGCAGATTGGTCAGGAAATAAAAGAAATTTTAATTTAGCTATTAAAAAAGTTTATAGAGAAATTTCTAAAAAAGATAAAAATTGGAAAAAAAAGAAATTGAATGCCAGATTTATTTGTGTACTTACTATTTTTTGGCCAAATGGTCGATACATCAGTAAAACTGGTAAAATAGAAGGTCGAATATCTAATAAGAAGAAAGGAAAAAATGGTTTTGGATATGATCCAATTTTTATTCCTAATCGAAAAAAATTAACTTTTGGTGAAATGGAACCAAATAAAAAACATAAAATAGACCATCGTTCAAATGCATTTAAAAAAATTAGAAAATTTTTTTAAATTTATTATCTTCAATGCTATAGAAGTTTAGTTGATGAGTTATAATATTTTTATTTATTTCGAAGACACCTATTTTTCCTTTAAATTTATTTTTTTTATAAAATATTTTTTTCGAAATCTGAAAATCATTTTCATAGATTAAAAAATATACCAATCCTATTAAATCATAGCTCAAAAATGAAAGTTGATCTCCATTTAAACCATAAGTATTTTTAAAATCATTCATAAATAATTCGTAATTACTTTTGTTTATTGAGGGAAAATATATAGGATGTAGTGAATTTTCTTTTAACAGACTTTCATCAAACCACTGATTCAACGTTATATATGCAATTCTTTTTGAAGAGACATCAGTATATAGTAGAGATGTAGCAACACTTTTTAAGTTTTCATCAAAATCGGCTATAACAACTGAGTCAAAACTAATATCTCCTAATGTATCTCTTTTCTTTAAATTTTCTATTTTTTTTTCTTTATCTTTAAATGATAAACTTTCTAACCTTTGGATTTCATTTTTAAGATTATTTTTTCTTATTTTATATTTTGTTAAATCTTCAATTTGTTTAGTAAGCTTAGTTGGTTCTCTTTCATAAAAGAATACTTTTTTATGTTGTATGTCTGTTTTATTTATTGCTATCTCTATTTCTTTTTTAAATTGAGATCTCGGAATTAAAAAAATACTTTTTGATAAATTATTAATTTCATTAAATTTTTTTATTGTTTGTAATTGTGAAATAGCATTGACTCCTGCACTGATAACATTTTTTGGATTACCAATTAATTTATTTGTAAAAGAAATAAAAGTTACATCTTTTAAATCATCAAGATATTTAGTGCTTTCATTAAAAACTGGCCCAATTATTATTCTTACTCCCTCATTATGTAATTCTTTAGATACTCTAAGGGCATCAATAGGATTTGATTTTGTATCTTTTGGAATTATCTCAATTTTTTCATCATTTATTTTATTTACTGCCATTCTAACTGATTTAATGATTCTTTCACCGATCAGAGAATTATTTCCACTTAAAGGAACAATTAATCCAATTTTAATTTTTTCCAATGCATGTAAATTCTGACTAAAAAAGCAAATAGTAATAATAGAAACTGTTAGAAATTTAATAAAAGTTTTCATTTAAGTTTTAATAATATATTTAAATAAACAGTTCATATGAATTTAAATAATAATAAAATTAAACCTGGGCTATATTGTGTTGCTACACCTATTGGAAATATGGGCGATATTTCTTTTAGAGCTATTAAAATCCTTCAAGAAAGTGATTTAATTTTATGTGAAGATACAAGAGTTACAAAAAAAATTCTTCAGAAATTTGAAATAAATAAAAAAGTTATTTCAAATCATAAATTTAATGAAAAAAAAAATTTAGAAAAAGTTTTGGAACTTCTAAAATATAAAAAAATAATATCCCTGGTTTCAGATGCAGGAACGCCAACTCTTTCAGACCCTGGGAGAATACTTGTCAAAGAATGTGTAAAAAATGCAGTTGACGTCTTTCCAGTCCCAGGTTCATCTGCTGTAAGTGCCGCAATGTCAATTAGTGGTTTTTCTGATTCTTTTTATTTTTGTGGATTTCTTCCAGAAAAACAAAACCAAATTAAAAAATTATTTAAAAACTTGTCATTAATTGAAGGCTCCATTGTATTTTTTATATCACCAAATAAACTAGATAAAAGAATTAATGATATAAAAGAATTTTTTTTGAACAGAGATATTATAATTTGTAGAGAAATCACTAAATATCATGAAGAATACATTAGAACTTCAGTAAAAGATTTATCAAATATAAATTTCTCTAGAAAAGGTGAGATTACTGTTGTTATTTCAGAAATAAAAGAAGAAAAATTAAGTTTTAATGAACTTGTAGAATCAGATAAAAAAAAAATTAAGCAATTAATAAAAAAAATGTCTATTAAAGATATTGTAAAAAAAGTTTCAGAGGACAGAGAAATCTCAAAAAAACTTATTTATAATTATTGTCTTGAAATTAAAAATGAAAATTAAAAAAATTATAATTTTGTTTAGTTTTTTATTACTTACAGGGTGTGTTGGATATTCTTCAACCGGTGTATTGGGAACTGGAGTCTCAATTGCACTAGATCCAAGAAGTCTTGGTACACAAATAGATGACTCAATTATGCAACAGAATTTAAGAGCGAAATTATTATCTACTGATAAAAGTTATATTATTTCAGTTAAAACAAAAATACTTGATGGTAGAATATTTCTTACTGGAAAAGTAAACTCAGTCGAGGATAAACTTAAAGTTACAAAGTTAGCTTGGGAAATTAAAGGAGCAAGATCTGTAAATAATGATTTACAAATTAAAGAGAAATTTGATTTTAAACGTTCGGCAAAAGATTTACTTATAACATCACAGGTAAGAGTAGGTATGATTGAAAATAAAAAAATTAAATCAGTTAATTATAATATAGATACCTACAACAAGAAAGTTTACATTTATGGTATAGCTCAGAACAAAAATGAACGAGACGAGGTTACTAAGGAAGCAAAACAAGTTTTAGATGTTAAAGATGTGATAACAAGTATTTTTCTAGTAGATGATTTAAGGGTTGTTAAAAACTAAATATATTTTAATTATTTTTATTATACTTAATTACTCCTGCTGAATAAGCAGCAAGAGATGCTAAATCTAAAATTTCAGAAGTAGAGGATCTTAAGGGTGCAATTTCAATCGGTTGAGCAAGACCTATTAACAATGGACCAATGACTTTAGCACCTCCTAATGATTTCATAATTTTATTAGAAATTGCTGCACTGTGTTGGCCAGGCATAATCAAAATATTTGCACTTCCTACTATTTCAGAAAATGGATATAAATCAGAGTATTCAATATTAAGTGCAACATCTGGCTGCATATCACCATCAAATTTAAAATCTACTTTTCTATCTTTTAATATTCCTACAGCATCTCTTATATGTTTAGTTCTACTAGTTATTGGCTGCCCAAATGTTGAATGAGATAGGAATGCTACCTTAGGATCGAAACCAAATAATCTCACAACTCTTGCCGACGAAATTGCTATATTAGCTAATTCTTTAGATGAAGGATATTCATTTACTGACGTATCTCCAATAAAAACAGTCTTACCTTTACTTACCACCATATTTAATCCAAACATTATTTCTCCTTTTCTAGGAGGTATTACTTTTTTAATTTTTTCAAGTGATTGAGAATATCTTCTAGTATTACCAGTTACCATTGCATCTGCATCTCCACATTCGACCATACATGATGACCAAATAACCCTGTCATTTCTTATCATTCTATCACAATCTCTCTCAAGTAAACCGTGGTCTCTGTGCATTTTCTTAAAAAGAAATTTCACATATTTTACTCTCAATTTTTTATCAGTAGAATTAACAATTTTAATATCTAAGTTTTCACCATAACCTATTTCTTTAAGTCTTTGTCTAACAACACTCTCTTTTGCAACAATTATTGGAGTTCCTAGGCCGCCATTTTTAAATGCAATTGCAGCTTTAAGAGTATTCTCGTCTTCACCATCAGCAAATACAACCGTTTTTGGATTTTTTTTAACTTTAGAATTTATCCCTTGAAGAATAGTTACTGATGGATCTAACCTTTGTTTCAATTGTTCAGAGTATAAATTGAAATTTTCTATTTTTTTTCTAGCAACTCCACTTTTTATTGCAGCTTTTGCTACAGCTACTGGAATTACACTAATTAGTCTGGGGTCAAATGTTGATGGAATAATATAATCTCTACCATATTTAGGTCTATCCCCTCCCATTGCTGCAGCTACTTCGTCTGGGACTCTCTCTCTAGCTAACCTAGCAATAGAATTAGCGGCAGAGATTTTCATTTCCTCATTTATTGTTTTAGCTCTAACATCAAGCGCTCCTCTAAATATATAAGGGAAACCAATTAAATTATTTACCTGGTTTGCATAATCTGATCTACCTGTTGCTATTATCGCATCTTTTCTAATTTTATACACGTCTTCCGGTAAAATTTCTGGATCAGGATTAGCGCACGCTAATATGATTGGGTTTCTTGCCATTTTTTTTATCATTTCTTTTTTTAAAATACCGGCTGATGATAATCCTAAAAAAACATCTGCATTTTTTAAGACATCACTTAGAGTTTTATCTTTTGTTTTTTTTGCATATTTTAATTTCCATTTATTTAAACCTTTTCTATCAAAATTAATTACACCCTTGCTATCAAGCATTGTTAAATTTTTTTTTTTCACCCCTAGTTTCATGAATAAATCTGAGCATGCCATTGCAGATGCGCCTGCTCCATTCACGACTACTTTTATTTTAGAAATATTTTTTTTTGTAATGTGTATTGAATTAATAAGTGCAGCTGATGTAATTATTGCTGTTCCATGTTGATCGTCATGAAATACAGGAATATCAAGTATTTTTTTTAAATTTTCCTCAATTATAAAACATTCTGGAGCAGCAATGTCTTCAAGGTTTATTCCTCCAAAACTGACAGCAAAGTTTTTTATACTATTAACTATTTCTTGAGGATCTTTGCTATCAATTTCTAAATCAATTGCATCTATATCTGCAAATCTTTTGAATAAAACTGCTTTACCCTCCATTACAGGTTTTGATGCAATTGCCCCCAAATTTCCCAATCCTAAGATTGCAGATCCATTACTTATTACTGCAACTAAATTTCCTTTTGTCGTGTAATCATATGCTCGTTCAGGATTTTTATAAATTTCTTTTACAGGTGCAGCTACACCAGGAGAGTATGCTAAAGCCAAGTCTCTTTTAGATGTCATCGGCTTTGATGAATTTATCTCAATCTTTCCAGATTTGTTTAAATTATGAAACTCAAGAGCCTCTTTATCTGAATAATGTTTAATTTTGTTTTTTTTCATTAGATAAATTAAATATACTAATAAGGTAGAATTAATACTAATATGATTTATGAATCTCATTAAGTCAACAAGCACATTTAGTTTATTTGTTTTATTAAGCAGAGTCCTTGGTTACATAAGAGATTTTTTCATAGCAATATATCTGGGTTCAGGACCTTTAGCAGATACTTTTTTTGTAGCTTTTAGAATACCAAATACTTTTAGAAGACTATTTTCAGAGGGAACTTTTAATGCAGCATTTGTTCCTTCTTATTCTTCAGAACTTCTTAAAGGAAAAAAAAAAGCAAATTCATTTGCCAATACAATTTTTAATTTATTGTTATTAGGCTTGTTCTTTACAATCTTAATAATTGAAATATTTATGCCTGTCTTTATAAAATTTATTGCCCCTGGATTCATAAATAATGCAGAAAAATTAAGTATTGCCATTGATTTAACTAGAATTACTTTTCCTTTTTTATTCTTTATAAGTTTAGCATCTTTCTTTTCAGCAATTTTAAACTCACATAATAGATTTGCTGCAGCTGCTGCTGCACCAATAATTCTTAATATATTATTAATAATTTGTTTATCATATGCTGAAACTCTTAATGATAACTTAGTTTATTTTTTATCTTACACAGTTACTCTAGCTGGTCTTCTTCAATTTATTTTTTTATTAATTTTCGTTAAAAAATACTTTTTATTAAACGTAAATTTTAATTTTCAAATAAATGATAAGGTTAAAAAATTTTTTAGTAAGCTTTTACCAAGTATTTTTTCATCTGGAGTAACACAAATAAATATCTTAGTTGGAACAATTATTGCATCATTTCAAGCAAGTGCAGTATCATATTTGTATTACGCTGATAGAATTTATCAGATAAATTTAGCCATTGCTGGTATTGCCATAGGTACTGTAATACTTCCGAATTTAAGTCGACATATTAAAAGTAACAATAGTTTAAAAACCATTGAACTTCAAAATAAAGCATTGGAGCTTAGTTTATTTTTAAGTTTACCAGCATCTCTTGCTCTCATGGTTGGTTCAGAACAAATAACATCTGCATTATTTGGATATGGTTCTTTTGATCAGGTAAGTGTTAGTAATTCTGCAAAAGCTTTATTCTTTTTTTCTTTTGGACT
>CACGVB010000014.1 GCA_902576395.1 uncultured Pelagibacteraceae bacterium | reverse complement strand
TGACCAAATTATAATAAATGCTTTAGCACCTCCAATAACTTCACCATCATTTATTACATGCAACCTTCTGAGCAACTCTTTTTGCGACTTAGATGTTATTTTTATAGCCTCATCATTATTTGTAATATCTATCCACTCCAAATCACTATTTGCAATTTTTTTATAATGATTTATTTCCATTCTACAAATATTGCAAGAATCGTTAAAATAAACTTTAATTCCCATAAGTATTATCTTTAATGAATTTGTTTGCTTCTGATAATATTAATTTTTTTCTATCTTCTTTCATTTTATCAAAAATTCTTACCATCATAGACAACCTTGGATTTTTCAAAAAAAATTTTCTATTTCTATCTATGAAACGCCAATAAAGACCATCCATAACATTACACCAGTTGCCCCTTTTAAAATCCATCATTTTCATAAAATAACTTGATCCACAGATATAAGGCTTAGTTGCGAAAATTCCACCATCACTAAACAAACCCATTCCATAAACATTTGGAACCATAACCCAATCAGATGAGTCCACAAACATTTCCATGAACCATTTATAAACTGATTTTGGTTCAACTTCACATAAATTCATAATATTTGACAATATCATTAATCTTTCAATGTGGTGCGACCAACCAAATTTGTCAGCATTTTTAATTGCATGATCTAAAGGATCCAAACCAGTGCTGCCATCATAGAATGTATCTTTCATTTTTCTATTATGTTTAAAGAAATTTCCACTTTCCATTTCTTTACTATAATTTTGATATATTCCTCTCATAAACTCTCTCCAACCAATTATTTGTCTTATATAACCTTCTAAAGAATTTAGTCTCACACTCTTACTATGGTGATAAGTCATTATTTTTTGAATGATAATGTCTGGAGTTATTAAACCTAGATTTAAATACGGACTAAGAGCACTGTGAAATAAAATATTATTTTTTTGATCAACAGCATCTTCGTAATCACCAAATAGGTTTAACTTATCTTTAATAAAAAAATCTAATAATTTTGAGATATCTTTATATTCAGTTGCAAACCAAAATTTTTGGGTATCACCTGGATGTTTACTAAATAATTTTTCAATAATTGGTTTTAAACTTTTTGTATGTTTAGTTTCTTTAATTTCTGGAAATTTTGGTATTAAGATATTTTTTGGCAGTTTTTTTCTATTATCTTCATCAAAACTCCATTTTCCTCCCTCTGGTGTACCATCTTTGTTTAACAAAATATTTAATCTTTCTCGCTTTTCTTTATAAAACTTTGCCATAAAGGGTTTTTTTGTTTTTGATAAATATTTTTTAAAATCTTCACGACTATCTAAAAACATTGGTGATCGAATTATATTCCACTGAATATTTTGTTTTTTTAAAAAATTATTTATTTTTGTTTCAAAAAATTTATCCTCTATTTCAAAACTAGTTACTTCTTTTATCTTATTTATCTTTAACAATTTTTCTAATTTCTTCGTATAGTCCTTTTTAAAATCAGTAGAATCAATTTTTGAGTAATTAAGCTTAAATTTATTTTCCTTCAATTTATCCGCATAAGATCTCATTGAAGATAAAAATAGTAGAATTTTTAATTTATGATGTCTTTCATATGTACATAATTGGTAGTCTTCTGACATAAAAAATAGGTGGTCTTTTTTGAAGCGGTCGAGGTTTTTTAATGGAAATAACTGATTTCCAAGTATAAAAAATAATTTCATTAATTATTATATGTCAGAAAAATATCTAATTGTCGGTGCGACAGGTTCTATCGGATCCAATTTAGCAGAGCAAATGTATTCTTCTGGTAAAGAAATTCATTTAGTTGGAAGAGATGAAAGTCAACTTAAAAATTTAGCTGAGAAATTGAACTCTTCTTATACTGTAGCAGATGTATTACACGAGGGGTTCGTGGATACAATTAAATCAGACATATCAGAAATCAAAGGTGTAGCATATTGTGTTGGATCTATAGATTTGAAGCCTTTAAAGATGGCAACTGAGAATGATTTCAATAAATGTATGAAACTTAATTTTTATTCTGCGGTGGACTTAATCAAAGGATATCAAGATAATCTAAAACAAAATAATGGTTCAATTGTTTTATTTTCAACAGTTGCAGCTCAAAGAGGTTTTACAAATCATTCAATAATAGCATCAACCAAAGCGGCTATTGAGGGACTAACTGTATCATTAGCAGCTGAATTTGCTCCAAACATAAGAGTTAATAGTGTTGCTCTAAGTTTAACTAATTCTAAGATAGCTCAACCAATGTTAAAAAATACAGCAATTGCTCAAGGAATAGCCAAAGCCCACCCACTTAAAAGACTAGGTGAGGGTAAAGATGGAGCAGCTTTAGCAAAATTTTTACTTACCGAGGAAAGTTCCTGGGTAACGGGTCAAATAATTGCAGTTGATGGTGGAAGATCAAAACTTTCATAAAGTGAAAAAAATAATATACGTTTTAATTCTTTTTTTCGTATTTGCCTCAAAATCGTATTCACAAAACTTTAAATTAGAAAAATTAGTTAACCTAGATTCACCTTGGGGATCCTCTTTTATTAATAGTAATGAAATAATAATTACAGAAAAAAGTGGCAAAATAAAAATTGTAAATATTTTATCTAGAGAGGTTCAAGAAATTAGTCATCAACTTAACTTTGTTGTCCATGGTCAAGGAGGCTTATTAGATATTATTCATAAAGATAATAATATTTGGATTTCATATACTGAAGATAGAGGTGGATATAAAACTAGCACTTCTATTGCAAAAGCAGAATTTAATAAGAAACAATTAAACTTTAAAAATATTTTTCAAGCAAATCCCCCAATAGACTCTGGTTATCATTTTGGATCAAGATTAGTTATCAAAGATAATTTTATATTTGCTTCTGCGGGTGAGAGAGGACAAGGTATGATTGCACAAGACGCCTCAAAGCATCCAGGTAGTATTATAAGAATTCATTTAGATGGAAGTATACCAAAAGATAATCCAAAGTTTGAGGGTATGGTAGATTGGTTGCCAGAGATTTATCAAATTGGAATTAGAAATCCTCAAGGGATGGCACTTTCTGAATTTGATGGAAAAGTTTACATGAGTAATCATGGGGCAAAAGGTGGAGATTGGTTCGGAGAAGTTAAAAAAGGTGAAAATTATGGATGGAAAATTTTAGGATGGGGAGGAACCAATTATTCTGGAATTCCAATTGGCCCAAAATGGAAACCTGGATTTACAAAAGCTATTAAATATTGGGTACCCTCAATAGCAACTAGCGCAATAACTATTTATAAAGGTGACGAGTTTAATGAGTGGAATAGTCATGCTTTAATCACTTCTTTAAAAGATAAATCCTTAAGAAAACTGATATTTGATGACTTATCAAATGTAAAAGAAGAGGTTATTTTTAAAAATAAAATTGGAAGAATTAGAGACATTCAAGTGCATCCCTCTAACGGAAAAATTTATTTTTTATCTCAAGATGCGTTATGGTTAATGCAAAGAAAATAGTATATATTAAAATTTATGGATGATGTCGTCATAGTTGGTGGAGGAATAATAGGCGCTGCAACTGCATACTTTTTATCAATGGAAGGTAGAAAAGTTAAGGTAATTGAAAGAGACCCTACATATAAGACTGCCTCATTTCCTTTATCTTTAGGTGGATTTAGAAGACAATTTTTTCAAAAAGAAAACATACTTTTAGGTAAATTTGCTAGAGAATTCATCTTTAAAATACCAGAATTGTTAAAAACAAAAAAAAATCCAAACCCAACGGCAAGCATGGTTCCTAATGGATACCTTTTAATGTTTGGACCAGAACATGCAGAGGAACAATATAAAGCTTTGGAAAATCACAGAGAATGCGATGCTGGTACAAAAAATATTAAAGGTTCAGAATTAAATAAAATTTTTCCATATATAAATAACGAAGGTATAGAAACAGCTACATATACTGATAATAAAAGTGAAGGCTGGATTGATCCTTTTATGTTTCATAGTGCTTTAAAAAGTAAAGCAATTGAGTTAGGCGCAGAGTTTCTTAAAGGTGAGGTTAAAAATTTGTCTGAGATAAATGCAAAAACTATCATTTCAGCAGCAGGATGTTGGACTAAAGAATTGTTATCAGATATTCCAGTTGAACCACAAAAGCACACTGTATTTCGAGTTAAATGTCCAAAACATTTTCCTGATATGCCACTAACTGGAGATTTAACAACAGGTGTATATTGGAGACCAGAGGGTAAAGAGTTCTTAGCAGGTTCACCTTTATCTGTATTTGATGCGAAAGATTTAGAACCAGCATGGAATGATTTTGAAGAATTAGTTTGGCCTGCTCTGGCAAAAAGAGTTCCAGCCTTTGAAGAACTAAAATTAACCGGTGGTTGGGCAGGATTTTATGATTGTAATAAACTTGATAACAACGCAGTTGTAGGCAAACATCCAAAATATGACAATGTTTATTTAGCCTCTGGTTTCACTGGAAGAGGTTTAATGCAGGCACCAGGTATTGGAAGGGCTCTGACTGAATTGATCACAACAGGTAGCTACCAATCAATAGATATAAGTGTTTTTGATGTAGAAAGAGTTTTAAAAAGTAATGCTAGACCAGAACCTTACGTTTTATAATTTTTTAATATAAACTCCTAGTATTCCGTTAAATATAGATACAGCTAATATCAATAATTGTCCTTTAAAAGAGTAAAATTCAAAGGATGGATAAAAACTTATCCCAATCGAAAAAAAAAGATAAGTTAACACAAAAGGCCGATAAAATTTTTTTATAAAATTAAAAATTTTCACTTACTTTCTAGTTGCAATATAAACGCCAATTGTTGCAAGTATAAATCCTGCTATATCAATATTAGATAACTTTTCTCCTAAAAATAAATAGGCCATCACAGCTGTTGTAGGTGGGACAAGAAAAAATAATGTTGAAGTTTTACTCACTGAGCCTGCTTTTATTAAAAACATTAAAATTGTGAAGGCTCCAAATGACACTAGAATAATTTGATGTGTCATTCCTAATAAAAATCCTGTTGTAAAATTTATATAAGGAGTTTCAAATGTTGATATTAAAATTAAATTAAAAGAACAGCCACCAAAAGCTTGAAATCCATTATTAACTGATAATGGAACATTACCACTTAATTTTTTTTGCCACAAAGTTCCTGTAGTGATTGCAGCAAGAGCAATAAAACAAGTTACTAGTCCATCCTTTGGGAACTCATCTCCAAAATCTACCCCAAGCACTAGTAAAGAGCCAATAAAACCAAATATAATACCAACCCACTGTCTCCACCCTATTACTTCCTTATAAATTGGTCCTGATAATAAGTTAGTTAATATTGGCTGAAGAGTAACTATTAAAGCTACAACACTTGCAGGGACTCCTACATGAAACGCGTACCAACAACCACCAAGATATAATCCATGAAATAATACACCTGTAGTTATGCTTTCTAATATATATCTCACTTTTGTAAAAATTATCTCTTTTTTAAGTAATGCGAATAAGAAGAAACCTATAGTTACAATTCCAAATCTAAAGGCAAGTGCTGCAAAAGGTGATGCATTCTGAACTATAATATCACCTGAGATGAATGCAGATGACCATAGCAATATAAATAGTAAAGGAAATGTTTTAATCATTTATTGAGGATTTAAAGTCACAAAATTTCCTAACTAAATTTTGACAAGCATTTTGCCAATATTTTTACCATTTAATAAATCAATAAATGACTTTGGAGCATTCTCTATTCCTTCGTAGATAGTTTCTTTAAATTTTATTTTACCATCCGCCAACCATTTTGACATTTCAGTTTCAAATGGCTCTCTCTCATTATCGTGATCAAAAATAAGAAATCCTTTAATTGTAAGTCTTTTTACTAAAACATAAGCCATATTTTTCAAACCAGATCCAGGGTTTGTTGCATTCATCTGTGAAATTCTTCCACAAATCACAATACGACCATATGTTTTCATTTGGAAAATAGCGGACTCTAAAAAGTCTCCACCAACATTATCAAAATAAAGATCAAAACCATCAGGACAAATTTCCTTGAAATGTAGTACAAGGTTTTCTACTTTCTTATAATTAAAAGCATGATCAACTTTTAATTCATTTTTTAACCAATCAACTTTTTCATCAGACCCTGTGCTTGCAATAACTTTACAACCAAGATTTTTTGCAATTTGGCAAACTGTAGATCCAACGCTACCTCCAGCAGAAGAGACTAATATAGTTTGCCCAGATTTCAATTCTCCATGTTTGAAAAGTCCAATGTAAGCTGTATGCCCTGTCATTCCAAGTGGACCCAAGTACGACTGTATAGGCATATCAATTGGTTTTAGTTTCTTTAGTTCATCAGAACTACAAACAAATTTATCTCTCATACCAAGACTGCTAAATACTAAATCTCCAACACTAAAATCTTTATCATTTGAGAGTTCTACTTTACCAATTGCATACCCCTCCATTTCCTCACCAATTTTAAATGGTGGTTTATAATTTTTTCTCTCAGTCATTCTTGCACGCATGTATGGATCAACTGAAATCCATGAATTTGATACTAAAATATTTTTTTCATCATTAATTGAAATTTCTTTTGATTTTATTTCAAAATCTGTCTCTTTCGGTAAGCCAATTGGAATATAATTTTTTAAAGATACGTATTTACTAACTACAGACATTTAAGATCCCCAAATACTATTTAATATTGCTTCGCGTCTACATCCTTTTTTATATCTTAAGTAATTAAGAAAATTTATTTGGTAATAATCTTGATGAACAGCCTCTGCCATGTAAAATTTATCAAATTTTCTTACATAAGTTACTACTTTTTTTTTAAATTTTTTCTCTATTTCCTTAATACTATTTTCTATTAAGTTTTTTTGCTTATCATTTTGATAAAATGCCACTGATCTATAACTATATCCCTTGTCACAAAATTGTCCTACAGCATCAAATGGATCAATATTTACCCAGAATTCTTCTAAGAGTTTTTCATAGCTAACTACTTCTGGAATATATATGACTTCAATAACTTCAAAATGACCTGTGTTTCCGTATGTAACTTCTTTATAAGTTGGATTTTCTGTAGTGCCACCTGAATAACCAGAGATAACTTTTGAAACACCAAGAATATTTTCAAAAGACTCTTCCATGCACCAAAAACACCCTCCAGCAAAATAAGCTCTTTCAAAATTTGGTGAATTTGCAAAGCTGTTTGCAGAAATAAGAAAGAAAATTATTGATAAAAATTTTTTCATTAAAGGTAGCTATCTAAATACTGATAGCTTACCTTTAATAATTTCTATTTAAAACTTTATTTTTTTTGATATTTTGCCGCTTCTTCTGAACCGCCGGTAGCGCTTCCTTTACTATAAGAATGCGCACCCATTCCAGCTAATTGTCCATCTTTAACAATCAAGTATTGGTTACGTATTTCACTACCTTCAAAGAAACATTCTAAGATTTCTCTTACACCATCAGCATATCTAGCTTGAGCAGATAGTGATGTTCCAGAAGTATGAGGTGTCATTCCATGGTTTGGCATTGTTCTCCACACGTGATCGTTTGGAGCTGGTTGAGGAAACCATACGTCTCCTGCATAACCACTTAATTGTCCGCTCTTCAAGGCTTTTGCTATTGCATCTCTATTACAAATTTTACCTCTTGCAGTATTTACAATGTATGCACCTTTTTTCATTTTACCTATCATTTCATCATCAAATAAGTTTTCTGTTTCAGGATGAAGAGGACAGTTGATTGTTACAACATCACATACTTTAACCATAGACTCCACAGTTTCATGGAAAGTAAGATTTAACTCCTTTTCAACTGACTCAGGTAATCTATGCCTATCAAAATAGTGAAGATGAACATCAAAAGGTTTCATTTTTCTGAGTGCATCTAAACCAATTCTTCCAGCTGCTACGGTTCCAATATGCATTCCCTCAACATCGTAAGATCTTTGAACAGCATCTGCTATATTCCATCCACCTTCGTTAACGATTCGATGTTGGTTGTGATAATCTCTAACAAGTGAAACTATCATCATTACTATATGCTCAGCAACTGATCTTGAGTTACAGAAAGTAACTTCTACTACATCAATTTTATGATCCATTGCCGCTTGTAAATCTACGTGATCTGAACCAATTCCTGCAGTTATTGCCATTTTCAAGTTTTTTGCTTTTTCAATCTTTTCTTTTGTTAAATAATAAGGAAAGAATGGTTGAGAAATAACTATATCTGCATCTACTATATGTTTATCAGCCTCGCATCCTTCTCCATCTTTACTATTCGTTACAACTAACTCATGACCATTGCTCTCTAAAAATTTTCTCAATCCTAATTCACCAGATACACATCCTAATAATTCTCCAGGTGTGAAATCCCTACCTTTTGGACTAGGTAAAGTCATTCCATCAGGATATTTTTCTAATTTTGGAAGATCTGATAAAGGGTAAGCTTTAGGCATACCACCTTTAGGATCATCATATAACACGCAAAGTACTTTCATTTTTTCTCCTAATATTTATGTTTTAAAATCTCTCTATAGATATTTTCTTATGAAAGTGTAGCATAAAATTAGAACATCAATCAAACGAATAGTAGTTGATTAGGGGTATTTCTTTTTAGCAATAAATTTATTCAGAATAATTCCAAAGCCTATTATAATCAAACATCCAGTTAATATTGGGGAGAACAAATAGTCAAACGATACTGAGCCCAATATGACTATAATAGGATTTCCTCCAGCTGGAGGGTGAGTTACATCTAGTAAAATCATCAAACCAACACCAAGACCTACCGCTAAAGGTATTGATATATAAATTGGCAATGGAATAAAATTATAAAATAGAATTCCAACTGTTGAAGTTACTAGATGACCAAATAATATATTTTTAGGTTTAGCAAATGGACTTTCTGGGTAACCATATAAAAGAACCATTGAGGATCCAAATGATGCAATTAAAAAAAGTCCAAAATTGGTTTTATAAGTTAATAAAGTGAGAACACCAATTGTTATAGTTGAAAAAATTAATGCAAAAAGAGATTTTAAAATTTTATCTTTATTCATTTATTGTATTACTTTCTTTAAAGCTTTTATCGGAAGTGTTAAACATTCTTTTCTTGAATAATTTTTTTTATCAAAGATTTTTTTAAACTCTTTCCATTCACTTGGAAATGAAATATTTTCTTTATCATTAAAATTATCTAATAATTTTAAAAAATTTTTAATTTTAATTTTGCTTTTTTTCTTAAAATTTTTTGTAGCTAAATTTGCAGATGCATTGCAATATATGCAAGATTGAGACTGATAAGAGAAATCTTTTATAACATTGTCTTTAATAATTAAAAAAATTTCAATCTCATCACCACAAATTTGACTTTTATATTTCATTGAATGAGTGCAGTTACTAATATGTTTATTGTTTTTGGTATCAGAAGCTATTTTTAAAATATTAATATCCATTAATCTGAGTATTTATTTGATTGTTATTATACAAATTTATATTTATATTTTCATACTTCTTAAATAAAAAAATAGCACATGCTTAACTTAAAAAACCCTAAAGTAGCCATTCCAATTGTATTAATAGCAGGTATTTTTTGGTCATTTGGACCATATGTTGTAAGACACATCGATCAGCCGGAAACAGTTCCTTGGCAATATTTATTTACTAGAGGAATAGTTATTTTTCTTTTGCTTAATATGTATTTGTTCCTTGAAGAAGGAAAAGAGTTTTATAAAAATTATTTTAAAGTGGGTATATCAGGTCTAATTGGAGGAATTGGTCTTGGTACTGCAATGATAACATTTATATGGTCAATTACTAATACGACAGCAGCTATCACTTTACTTTGCCTTGCGGCAATGCCATTTATAACAGCCTTATTAGGATTTTTATTTTTGAAAGAAAAAATTTCATTAACAGTATGGATTGCGATTGTAGTTGCAGCAGCGGGTATATGTATAATGGCTTTTGACAATTCAGGTAAAAATTCATTGCCAGGGCTTGTGTTTGGACTTATTTCTGCATTAGGTTTCTCAATTTTTTCTGTTTCACTTAGATGGAGAAAAGAAACACCAAAATTTACTACTGTAGCCTTTGCGGGGTTTTTCTGTTTCATATTTTCTGCTGTAATACTGATGTCGAACGATGCTAATTTTTTATCTACTGGAAAAAATGAAGCCTTATTTGCTACTCATGGAACTCTAGTATGTATGGGTTTGATTTTGTATTCAATTGGATCAAAAAATATTCCAGCAGCTGATCTAACTTTACTCTCTCTTACTGAAGTAATCGGTGGAATATTCTGGGTGTGGTTACCATGGATGGGAATTAATGAAGTCCCATCTACGAATACTATTATTGGTGGATTTTTTATTTTTATGTCAATTTTTTACTACAGCCTCATTATGCAGTCTAATAGAAGATTTATAGGTTTAAACTAAAATGAATAATGAAAAAGTAATTGTCAATAGTTGGAATGAATGGGATCCATTGAAACATGTAATAGTAGGTAAAGCAGATGGCACTTGTATACCTGCCCCTGAGCCAGCACTTGACGCCAAAGTTCCTGAAGACAGCGATATGAGAGGAAAATTTGGTCCAAGAACTAAAGATTCTGTAGATAAAGCAAATCAGCTTTTAGATAATTTCTCAAATATATTAAAAAAAAGAGGAATTAAAGTTGATAGACCAGACCCAATTGATTTTAATCAAAAAACATCTACACCTGATTGGCAAGCGGAGACCATGTTTGGATGCATGCCACCAAGAGATGTTTTGTTAACTGTCGGTAATGAAATTTTAGAGGCTACCATGAGTTATCGTTGCCGATGGTTTGAATATCTATGTTACCGACCACTTTTAAAACAATATTATAATTCAGATCCAAATATGAGACACGAATCTGCTCCTAAACCAAGATTAACAGATGAGGATTACAGAGAAGATTACTTATCAGATAAAATAGGAATTCAAAAAAGACTGGAATGGACAGAAAATAAATATTTTGTAACCACTGAAGAGGAGCCATTATTTGATGCTGCTGACGTTCTAAGATTTGGTAAAGATTTAGTAGTACAACATGGTTTTACAACAAATTTAAAAGGAATTGATTGGTTAAAAAGACATTATAAAGATCACAGGGTTCATGCAGTAAATTTTCCAGGCGATCCTTATCCAATTCATATAGATGCAACTTTTACACCTATCAAGGAAGGTATAATAATTAATAATCCTCAAAGAAGACTTCCTAAAGAGCAAAGAAAATTATTTGAAAATAACGGTTGGGAAATTATTGATAGTGCTCAACCTGCACATAATGAACCACCACCTCTATGTTACTCTTCAACATGGTTATCAATGAATGTTTTAGTTTTAGATCCTAAAACTGTATGTGTAGAAAAAAGTGAAGTATATCAAGCAGAACAACTAGATAAATTAGGAATGGAGGTTGTTCCTGTTGAGCTTAGAGACGCTTATGCATTTGGAGGTGGATTACATTGTTGTACAGCAGATGTTTATAGAGAAGGTGAATTAAAAGATTATTTTCCAAAGCAATAATTGTGACTGAGATAAAAACAAAAAGAGAAAGAGTACAATTTGCTTCAGATAACGTTACAGGTGCATGTCCAGAAGTCTTAAATGCACTTCTTAAAGCTAATGAGGATGACAAAACTCCATATGGTAATGATGAGTTGTCAAAAAATTTACAAAACAAATTTTCAGAAATATTTGAAAAAGAAGTTATAATATTTCCAACAGCATCAGGAACAGCAGCTAATGCTTTAGCCTTATCAACCATGACTCCTTCTTTTGGAAATATCTATTGCCATAGACTTTCCCATATAAATGTAGATGAATGTGGGGCTCCAGAATTTTATACTGGAGGTGCAAAGTTAGTTAATCTGGACGGTAATAATGGGAAAATAATAGCAGAAGAACTAGATAGAAACATCTCTGGAAAAGGTGTGGTACACCATACTCAACCCTCATCAGTAAGTATTACCCAATTATGTGAAACGGGTGTTGCTTACAATTTAGATGAAATAAAAAAAATATCAGAGATTACTCATAAACATGATCTAAATATTCATATGGATGGTGCAAGATTTGCAAATGCATTAGTTTCATTAAACTGTACCCCAGCAGAAATGACATGGAAGTCTGGAATTGATGTACTGTCATTTGGAGCAACTAAAAATGGATGCCTAGCAGCAGAAGCTATTATTTTTTTTAAACCAGAGTTAGTTGGAAATTTAGCTTTTTTAATGAAAAGAGCAGGACATTTACTATCAAAGATGCGTTTTGTATCAGCTCAATTAGATGCTTATATCTCAAATAACGTTTGGTTAAAAAATGCTAAGCATGCAAATGCTATGGGAAAAAAACTAAGCCAAGGCTTGCTGAAACATAAAAATATTGAATTAGCTTACCCAACAGATGCAAATGAAGTTTTTGTCAAAATACCAAAAAATATAATTGATCAATTTAATTCGCATGGTTACAAAATTAATGATGATGAGTGGGAAGATAAAGCTGTTCGATTAGTTGCTGCCTGGAATACTCATCCAGATGATGTAGAATCATTTTTAAATATAATTAAATCTTAATTTAGCTAGGATTTTCTTTAAGGAAATTTATATAATTTACTATTTCATCAAATTTTTCATCCTCAATATCTTTATAACTTGCATTAAATTTACTCTTTACGCAAATTGCAATATGTGCATAAGGATTTCTGCCTTTAGGATGATTAGGATGATCTGGAAGTTGTCCTTGTAAATAATCACCAGCTTCCTGAATAATTTTCCAAAGTTTACTTGCGTTTTCTTTGTTCACACCTTCACTTTTCTTGTTTTGCCTCAAAAAGTTCTAGTTTGGGAACTAATTACATTATTTTCTCAAGTTTCCAAGCTTCATCTTTAGCATTAAACTTTGCGTTCCAGTCTTTAGATCTTTGATCTTCAAATAAGGCATAAAATTTTTCTTCATCAGTGACATTTGCAATAAAAATCATTTTACCTTCACGAATGTGTGCCCATTCAAATGATGACGTGCATTTTGCAAGATCATCTTTAAACATACTGTATAATTCATCTGCATCTTTTTTAGTTCCTTGATATGTTGTTGTTCCAACAAAGTTCATAGTTTTCCCTTTCTTTAATTAATTAAGCTAATATAGACTCAACAAATTCCCAATCAATGAAATTTTTTAACAAATTTATCTCATCTTGTTCTAGATCTGGTTCTAGTTTAACCTTTAAAATCCACCACGCCAATTGTTTTTAGATTTCAAATCTCTCTCTTCCTGTTTTGAAGTAGGTCTAAATAGATAAAAGCCTACGACAATAATAACAAATATACCTAAAATGATTTCAATCATGTTAAACTAATCTCTAAAGTTTATAAATTCAATTGGAAGTCCTATATCAATATCCTGGATTGCGGATATTGCTTCTTGAAGGTCATCTCTTTTTTTTCCTTGAACTCTTAATTCTTCTCCTTGAATTTTAATTTGGATTTTAAGTTTTAGTTTTTTTACATCAGCAATAATCTTCTTAGCATTTTCTTGACTAATGCCCTCTGCTAATTCACTGACTTGTCTGATGGTTCCACCAGCTGCACCTTCTGAATTTTTAACGATTATTACTCTTGGATCTACTTTTCTTCTTATAAGATGAACTTGTAACAATTCATTTACTTGTTTTAATTTTAATTCATCTGGCGCTATTGTAGTTACTATTTTATCTTTTCTTTCAATTGAAATATTAAGTCCCTTAAAATCATATCGGTTAGAAATTTCTCTTAAACAATTTGCAAGAGCATTGTCAAATTCTTGATAATTAATTTTACTTATTACATCAAATGAAGGCATAATTTTAATATTCTACACAATATTACATTTCTTTATGAGAACAACCTTCTTTAATCATTGTTATAATCTTTAAAATTTTAGTATATTTTAATTTTAAATGTCCAAAGGTAAAATTAAAATTCATATAAGAAATAATCATTGGAAAAAAGGTTCTTTGCCGTGTGATTTAGAAGGTGAAAAAAATAGTAGCGTTCCTCAAGAATTATTTGAGAGCTTTCTCAATAAATATTCTGGCATAAAAGATAAGATTTCATACATAGTTGATTGGGATGATGATAATTGGAAATCTTCAATGAAAGATGCAGATATTTTGCTTACATGGAATTTTCCTACAAATAATCTAAGTAAAATTGCACCAAATTTAAAATGGATACATATTGTGTCAGCGGGTGTTAATCATCTTTATCCATTTAATTGGCTTAAAAAAGATTTAGTTTTAACAAATAGTAGTGGAATACATTCTAAAAAGGCAGGTGAATTTGGATTAATGAGTGTTTTGATGCTTCAAAACCATATGACAAGAATAATTACTAATCAAAAAAAAAAAGAGTTTGTAACTCTATTAAGTAACCCAATTGATAGTAAAAGAGTTGTAGTGGTAGGTACTGGATCATTAGGTGGGTCAATGATTAAACACATAAGCTCATTAGGAGCAAAAGTTATTGGAGTTAACAGAAGGGGTAGAGCAGTTGAAGGTTGTTCAAAAGTTATAACATTTGACAGGATTGATGAAGTCTTACCTGAGGCTGATTTTCTTTATTTAGCTGTTCCAGAAACAAACGAAACAAAAGGATTAATAAATAAGAAAAGATTAGATGTTCTTAAAACTACGAGTGGAATTATTAATATTGGTCGTCAATCTGTGATGGATTATGAGCATCTAAGAAAAAAATTAAAAAAAAATGAAATTGCTGGAGCTATTTTAGATGTTTTTTCAGAAGAACCCATAAACAGAAATTCAAAATTTTGGAATACTCCAAATTTAATAATTACACCTCACATATCTTCAGATAGTAAAGGAAATTATATCGAAATGGTTTTAGAAAAGTTTTTCCAGAATTTAATACTATTTATTGATAAAAAAGATTTACATAATCAAGTCGATCCTAAATTAGGTTATTGATTATTTTGGTAACCAGGAACTGTACAAAGGATTGTCATTGGTAATTGGAAGTTTGATACTTTTGTTTTGTCTTGATGAACTGTAAACAGCTGTTACAAATTCTAAAGATTTTCTAGCATCCAATAAAGTTACTTCATCACTAACTTTTCCATCAAGTTTGTTGGCTATTTCATTAAACATTCCTGCGTACCATGATTTAGGTTTTTTGACTTTTGACAATACTTCATCAATTTGACTTTGTGTAATAGGAGCTCTAGGTAAAAAAATCCATTCATCATCAGCTGGATTATAAGGCTTATCTGGAGATGCTCCCGATTCTACTGTCAGTCCATCAAAACAGAATTTTAGTCTACTGGTATCATTTGCTGCACCAAGGGTGATAGAGCTGGTGACTAATGTTCCATCTTCCATTTCAATTGATAAAGACGCGCAGTCTTCAACCTCAATATCATTTACTCTTGTTGTTAATTTTGCAAATACATTTGAAACTGGGCCTAGTATCATACTCACCAAGTCATGAATATGTATAGCATGACTTAATATTGCCCCACCTTGTTCACCATCCCAAGTACCTCTCCAAGGTTTTGAATAATAATCTTTTCCTCTATTCCAATGAGTCTCCAATGAGGCGATTAAAGGTTTTCCAGCAAGTCCTGACTTTATTAGTGCCTTAAATTTAGAAAATCCTAATCCATACCTATATTGGAATACAGGAAAAATTATCTTTCCTGTTTCTTTACTAATATTTTCTAGCTCATCAATTTCTTTAAGACTTGAAACCAATGGTTTTTCGCAAATTACATGCTTTCCAGCTTCAAGAGATTTTTTGCATGCAGAAAAATGTAAATGGGGCGGAAGACAAATATCAATTATATCTATTTCCTTTACTTTTAATACATCATCAAAGTTTAATGACATTTTAGTATCATTATTTGATGCCAATATTTTATCTATTGCATCTCTAGTTAAACCACACAATGTATGAACACTAAATCGGTCTGATACCTTTTGAAAATCTTCAAAATGTTTAGATCCTATATTAGTTCCTATTATTGCTACCTGATATTTTTTCATTTTTTTTCAGCTAATTCTTGAGCTTTAATTGCTACTTCCATTGATAAATAAGTAAGTTCTTGCGAACAAGCAGTATCAGTTCTATTTAAAACATCTTCAATTAAATTAGCAAAGTAGGGGAGTTTTACATTTGAACAGTCAATATGTTTAACTTCGTCATTATTTGCTAAATATAACTGATTTCCTTTTTCAGATTTTGCTAAATCTGTGTATTTTCTAATTTCAATAAAACCTTTATCACCCAGGATAAATAGCCTTCCATCTCCCCAAGTAGGAAGTGCATCAGGTGTAAACCAATCTAAACGAACATACCCATGACCACCATTTCCAGTAAGATTAACTTCTCCGAAATCTTGAAAACCAGTAAATTCTTTCTTAGTTGTATTTTCAACTATCGCATGATTTACTTTAGCTTCATTTGAATTTGTAAATACTAAAAATTGATGAATTTGATGTGAGCCTATATCTGTTATTATTCCACCATAACTATCACGATCATAAAACCAATCTGGTCTTTCATAATTACCTTGCCTATGGGGACCAATACCAATTGTTTGTTTAACTTTACCGATTTTACCTTCAGCGACTAGCTCTTCAGCTTTTGTAACAGCGGCTACATGAAATCTTTCTGAAAAATTAATTGACCAAATTTTTCCTGTCTCCTTAACTATTTGTTTTAGATTATTAAGTTGCTCAAGTGTTGTACATCCTGGCTTATCGACCATGACATCTTTTCCAGCTTTCATTGCGTCTATAGATAGATTTGACCTATCTTTAGGAATGGATGAAATTAAAATCATATCAATTGTATCATCATTTAAAATATCACTTTTATTATCTACTCTTTTAATTTGAGGATATCTTTTTCTAAATTCGTCTAATGTTAATGGAGATCCTTCTGTCCAAAAATAATTACAACTACATCCCTCTTTAAGCATCTCATCAAGCATGTCGAAGATATGACCATGATCAATACCAAATACTCCAAGATTTATAGTTTTAGTCATAAACTATTTTAGCAGAATAAAAATTTTAAATAAGATTTTAATTATTGGGTAGGGTTATTCTTTACAATAACTGTTTCTTCGGTTCCTACTGGTTTTACCGGATCTTCAATAGGTTCTGTTGCTGGATTAAGTTCTAATCCAATAGGTGTTATTGTCGTAGGAAGTGGTGTGAATTGAGAGTCAGGGTTTTCAATAACCTCTCTAACATTCATTCTGTAAACTCCATATGCTCCTATTAAACAGTGAAATATAATTAGAAATATAAAATAACCATTCTCTCCTATTAAATCCATAAACATAGAACATAAAAAAGGTCCGCTAATTGCACCCATTCCAAAGGTAAATTGTAAACCTGCACCTGCAGCTACAAATTTTTCTTTAGCTATAAAATCATTAGTGTGAGCAAAAATTAACGCAAACATAGGAAGACTGAAGAAAGCATACAAACCTGTAAAAATATAAAACCAAAACTTTGAGCTCGCTAAACCGTCAGGTAAATGCATTGTGCCCACTGAAAAAATTGCACATAACGCAAAGAAAGCTGAAGCAAATGTGGAATATACTGTAACTGTTCTTCTGTCATAAATATCTGATAGTTTACCAATCGGCCATTGTGAAATTGCACCAGAAATAGCGATTAAAAATGTTACAAAAGAAATTTCAAAAATACTAAAATTCATTGATGCTGCATAAACAGCAATTAAAGCAAACATTGCAGAGTGACAAATTCCACATAAAAGTGCACTTACCATTCCAAAAGGAGAGGCTTCATAAAGTTCTTTAATTTTCATTCCAATAATTTTTTTAAATTTTGGTGGTTTTTTCTTAGTTAATAGTATTGGGACAAGTGAAAGTGACATGAATAAAGAAACAAGTATAAATGGCTGAAAATTTTCTGGCTTACTGAAGTTTAAAAAAAACATTCCAATCGCCATAGATGCGTAAAGAACGATCATATAAATCGATAAAACACTTCCTCTATTTTTATTGCTTGCTCGGTCGTTTAACCAGCTTTCTGCAATTGTATATAAACATACCATTGAAAAACCTGAGGCAATTCTTAATACAAACCATGTAAATGGATTGATGATTATAGAGTGCACTAAAACAACGATAGAAGCAATTGATGCAAAAGCAGCAAATACTCTTATATGACCAACTCTTGAAACCAAAATCGGAACCGTTTTTGCTCCTATAAAATAACCTACAAAATATCCTGACAACATAAAGCCGGTTGCTGTTAAGCTGAAACTTTCATGAACAGCTCTTACTCCAAGTAAAGAAACTTGAAAGCCATGAGCTATCATAATTAGACCCATGCCTGTGAATAATGCCCAGGAATTTTTAAGTATCTTTTCCATAATTGCGCTATCTATGGATGATTTGATAGTAAATCAAGAAATTAATTAATAATTTTTTCAGGCTCTCTTAGTTTAATAAATGAGTGAATGCCTAAAGTGATTATGATCACGGCACCTCCAATGATCGTCTCCAAAGTTGGCTGCTCTTTAACAACTAACCAAACCCAAATTGGACCTATTATTGTTTCTAATAAGAAAAATAGATTTACTTCTTCTGCTGGTATAAATCTCGGTGCGATTGTTACCAAAACAAAAGGTAGGGCTACACAAATAATGCACATTAACGGTATATAAATTTTATCTGTTCCAATTAAATTAAAGTTTTCAACAAAAAAGAAGGCAAATACTGCAACACCTAATTTGCCCATTACAGCAGAAGGCAAAAGATCTCTGTCCTTGGCATATCTAATAAGAACTGCATTTACAGCTAATCCAGCAGCTGTAACAAATCCCATTATATTCCCAAAAAGATTACCGACTTGCAGCGAGTCATAAAAAATAAATAAAGCCGCTAGAAATGTAATAAAAATGGCGATCCAAGTCCCTTTATTAGGCATTTCTTTTAAGAATATCGCCCCAAGTATTGCGGAAAGCATTGGTGCTAAAGCAATCATAATCAACGTATTAGCTACGTTAGTATTTTGAATAGATACAATGAAAGTGATGTTGCAAATAGAAAAGCTAATTGCATAAAATATACCAACTGTACCAACTTTAAAAAAAGCATTAATAAAATTTTGCCTATAAAATAATAGTAATCCAATTAAGACTATAAAGAAAGGTATGGCTCCTCTATAAAAAAGCATTCCCCATGTTTCTGTGTCTGAAAGCCTGATAAGTAATGAATCAGGTGTAATGAACATTACAGCAATAAAGGCTAGTAATGAACCTTTCTTTTGATCTGATAATTTATTCAAGCTCTTAAACCTTTCCAAAATGTCTTAGCAAGATTGATTTTAGAAAGGTCATAGTATGTTTTTAATCCAGTAGGAGACGTAACATTAATATCCCCATTCAATTTTTGATCTATGAAGTCAATTCCAGCAAAATAAATATTATCTTTCATTAATTTCTTTCCAATAAGTTTTGAAATTTTTATTTCTTTTTTTGTAAGTTTAGTAAGTTTAGGTACAGCGCCCTTACTCATATTGCTCAAATATGAACCTTTTTTAGGAACTCGTGAAATTGCACCACATACTTTGCCATTAATAATAAAAACTCTTTTATCTCCTTTAGAAATATTTTTTAAAAATTTTTGAAACATCGAATGGCCATTTTTATTTAAAAAATTTGTAATAAGTTTTTTGTTAAACTTATTTTTAATGAGATGAATTTGATTACCTCCGTATCCATTAATAGGTTTCATAATCATACTTTTATTTTGTTTATAAAACTTCTTAACTTCTACAATATTATTTGAAAATAAAGTATTAGGCATAAATTTGACAAAATGTTTTGAGTACAATTTTTCTGATACATTTCTGATAGCAGTTGGATTATTTATTACTTTCACTTTTTTTAAGCCATCTAAAATAAGAGTAGTTATTAAATATTCTGAATTAAATGGAGGATCCTGTCTAATTAAAATAAATTTAAGATTTTCAACATCAATTTTTTGTTTTTTATAAATTTTATAAAATTTTTTTCTCTCATAATTTAATTTTACAAATACTCCATTTGCATATGTTTTATTTTTAATGATAGATAAGTTTGAAGGATTATAATAAAATATTTTATATCCTAATTTCTGAGCCTCATGAGCTAAAAATATTGATGTATCAGAAGAAATATTTATTTTATCTAATTTATCGCCTTGTATACCTATTATTTTATTTGTCATATAAATCTTCTAAATTTTGAAATTTAGAGAATTTATTTATAACATGACTGGCGACTGTTTCTTTATTATTGATAATCTTATTTAGATGTTCCAAGTATTTAGTTTCGTTTGTACCGCTTTTTCCAATAAAATCTCTCTTTTCTAATCCTTTTTCAGCAATTTTTAACAAGTTGGAGATCCAATAAATCATATCTTTACCCATTAAATTTGTATCAAGTCCTTTCATAGGTGCATTTTTATACGCATTTAATAAATCTTTCTTTTCCCATTTTGAAATAAATTCAAATGCTTCGTCTAAATTACCATATAAAAGACCAGTAAAAAAAGCAGGACCAGCGCAGATACAGTTCCAACCACAAGTATCCATAGATCTTAATTCAATGTATTGTTTTAATCTATTCTCTGTAAATATAGTACTTAAATGCAGTCCAAGATCATCAACACTTGGTAAAGCTTTATTTATTTCTTGAATATTACCATTCATATAATCAGAAAATTTATAATTTTTACCAGATAAATATTTATCATCTTTTTTTAAAAATAGTATTGGATAATCCATCACAAAATCAGCATATTTTTCAAAATCAACATTTTCTAAAAAAATTTCTGGAAGTCCACCTCTTGATGTTTCTTGCCATACTTTTGATCGGTATGATAAATATTTACTATCTTTTTTCTCAACAATTGATGAGTTTGCAAAAAGTGCAATACTTAATGGAACTAAACTATTTGCTAATTTAAATTTTTTTATAAAATCATTCTCAGACGTGTAGTCTAGATTTAACTGCGTCCCAGATGTTCTATACATCATATCTAAACTGAGCGACCCTCCTTTAGGCATATCCTTTGTCATTACTTCATATCTTTTTTTTGGATTATTTGGAATTTCAGCCAATTTAGATATTGGATCAAATCCAGCACTTACTATTTTTAAATCCAATTTTTCAACAACTTGTTTAAGTTCAAACAAATAATTATTGGCTTCAGAGCAAACTTCATGAATATTGGTTAATTGAGCACCTGCAAGTTCAATTTGATTGCCTGGTTCTAAAGTTATACTCTTATTGTCTTTGTTTAACGCTATTACGTTTTCACCTTCATAAGATGGTTTCCAACCAAATTCATATAAAATTTTGAAAATCTCTTTAATTGTAGAATAATTAATTCTTTTATTATTTTTTTTGTAAAAAAGAAATTTTTCGTGCTCGACGCCTATTTTGGAATTTATAGGATCCTTAATTCCTGATTTAAAATGATTTATTATGTTATCTTTATTCATATTAATTATTTAATCACTCTTACTTAGATATTCAACAACTTCGCTTATGTTGGTTAATTTGTTAGAGCAAGTTTGGTTTTTACATATAATAACACTAGGTCTTGTATCATTATTTAATTGGTAAACAAATGTTGCAACTCCTAGATATTCTTTTTGTAAATAAAGTTGTATTTCCCTTATAGATTGAGATGTTCCATAGAATGTGAATGATAAGCTATTATCACAAATATCAAGGGTTTTAATAAAGCTAAACATCTGTGAATAATAAGAGTTTATAACTTGATGGAATGATTTTTTAAGCACTTCATTTCTTTCAGACCATATTTTATCATTTGTAATTGAATATAATTTATTTGAAATTAATAGATAAACACTATTACCATTTGGAATGTTGCTATCATTTAAGTCTATTGGACTTGTAAACAAATCATTATCTTTAATAATATTTTTCTGAAACAACTGAGTTTCATTATTGAAGAATAATTCCCAAGTATCATTCATTATTTTTATTGATTTTTCTAAAGCTTTTTTATCAGCATTAACCTCGTAAAGTGTTATCAACAGTAGAGCATAATAAACATAGTCCTCAAGAAAAGTTTCTATTTCTTTATTTTCATAGCAATGAATAATTTTTTGATTTAATTTTTTATTTAGTATTTCAATTGTTTCTATTGTCTTAATTTTTAAATCTTCATCACCTAAATTTACTGAAGTTTTGAGAAGAACTTGGAGCATATATGAGTTTAAATCCGTTTGTGACTTATCATCAAAAAATGGTTTAATTCTATTTCTTCTTACATCAAGTAATTTATTTTTTATTCGATCTAGGTTATTTTTATCTTCATCAGGTATTAAATTTTTTTCTACCAGGATGTTATTACCTTCAAAATTACCGCTCTCAGAAATTTCATACTTATTTTCTAAAGTTTTCATATCATCCTTTAAAAGAATTTTTAATTCTGTGTATGACCAAACATAATATTTTCCTTCAACACCTTCACTATCAGCATCATATGCAGAACCATATAATTCTTCTTTGTTTTTAAATTCATTATTAAAATATTGAATTGTTTGTAAAAGTTTATTTTTAAAATAATCATTTCTGGTATTTTGATAAAATTTTGTTAAGAGATCTATGAACTGGATGTTATCATAAAGCATTTTTTCAAAGTGCGGAATTATCCATTTTTCATCAACAGCATATCTTGAAATTCCCCCTTCAAGGTGATCATAAATACCTTTCGAACAAAGATTATTAAGTAAAATTTCAACAGGCTTAAAATAGTTTTTATTTTTGGTCTTCAAATAAAAGTAAAACATTGCATCAAATAAATAAAATTGAGGAAACTTTGGTGCTCCTTTGAAACTTCCATTATTTTCATCTAAATAATTAATAATTTTTTCAACAAATGGCTCCAGTGGTTGATTTAAAACTGCAGATCTTTGATTAATTTTTGAAAATATCTCTTTAACTTGTGGTGCTTGACCTAGAATTTTCTCTCTATTTTCATTGTAGACATTATGCACGTTATTTAAGACTTTTTTAAAGTCAGGCCTTCCTTGAATTTCCTTCGGTGGAAAGTAAGTGCCACCAGTAAAAGGTACACCATTTTCGTCTAAAAACATTGATAGTGGCCATCCACCTTGAGTTCCAGTTAATATTGATAAACTTTTTTGAAATACGTAATCCAAATCAGGTCTTTCCTCCCTATCAACTTTAATATTAATAAACTTTTCATTCATAAGTTTAGCAGTTTCATCGTTTTCAAAACTCTCATGAGCCATAACATGACACCAATGACAACTTGCATATCCAACGCTTAAAAATATTGGCTTTTTTTCTTTTTTTGCTTTTTCTAAGGTTTCTTTATTCCAAGGAAACCAATCAACGGGATTATCTTTATGTTGTTGAAGATAAGGACTTTTTTCGTTTTTTAAAATATTAGGCAATTTAATGATGGTAGTAAGGTTTTCTAGAAAAAATATTCCTAACCATTGGTTCAAAATCTTTTAAAGTCATTGATTTATAATTTGGATCAAATGAAGATTGGTCATACTTTTCGCAAAAATCTATTGTAGCTTGATAATGTTCTGCATTCTTATATTTTTCTCTTGCATTCTTATTACCACCTAAATGTTCCGCAGAGTAATAGGTTTGAAACAAACCATGATGTAAAATAATCCAGTAAGTTTTTTCTGAAACATAAGGTTTTATCACCGATGCTGCATATTGAGAATGATTCATAGGAGCCAACTCATCTCCAAGATCGTGTAATAATGTGGCTACGACCATTTCTTCGTTTTCACCATTTTTGTATGCTCTTGTTGCAGCTTGTAATGAGTGTTCCAATCTTGTTATCTGATAACCTTCAAGTGTAGTAGTTTGTGAAGCTAAATAATTTAAAATTCTATCTGCAGTCTTTCGTTCATACTGACCTTCTAACTTTTCTAAAAGTTGATAGTCATCTTTAGTTCCATACTTCATTTCTGTGAAACTTACTTTTTTCATATTAATTATTTGATGCTGTGCTTAATAAAGAAAGTTGAGTAACTTTATCTTCACCTAGCTCATCAATTATCTTTACGGGGTATTCCCCAGTAAAGTGATGATCTGTTAACTGTGGATAATTTTCATTTCTTTTTTCAAATCCCATTCCTAAATATAAACCATTCAAACTCAAGAATTTTAGTGATTTTGCCTTTATAAATTGACATATTTCAGCTGTAGATTTGTTTGCTGCTAAAAGTTCCTTTTTAGTTGGTGTATCAACACCATAAAAATCTGGAAATTTTATTTCTGGGCTTGCTATTCTTACGTGAACTTCTTTTGCTCCAGAATCGTATAACATCTTTACTATTTTTGACGATGTAGTGCCTCTAACAAGCGAGTCATCAACTAAAATTATTCTTTTATCTTTAATCACAGAAATATTTGGGTTTAATTTTAACTTAACGCCTAAACTTCTAATTTGTTGAGATGGTTCAATAAAAGTCCTTCCAACATAATGGTTTCTAATTAAACCTAAATCAAATTTTAGACCTTTTTCTTCAGCATATCCTAACGCAGCTGCGTTACCTGAGTCTGGAACAGGCACAACTAGATCTGCTTCTATTTCATCCTCTTTTGCTAAATGTAATCCAAAGTTTTTTCTATATTCATATGCTGTTTTGCCATTTAAAATACTATCTGGCCTAGAGAAATAAATATATTCAAATACACAAGGTCTGATCTTTTTTGGTGGAAACGGTTTAATACTTTTTAACTCATCATTTTCAATATAAACAATTTCTCCATTTTCAACTTCTCTTACAAATTTTGCTCCAATAATATCAAACGCACATGTTTCAGAGGCAAATACATAAGAGTTTTTCAATTTACCAATTACTAATGGTCTAATTCCATAGGGATCTCTTACACCTATTAGAGTATTTTGTGTCATCATTACAAGTGCATAACCACCTTGAATTTGAAATATAGCATCAATTATCTTATCTATCGTTTTTCCTCTTTTAGACTTAGCAATTAGTTGAACAATAGTTTCAGTATCAGAGGTTGTATAAAAAATTGCACCATCTTCAACTAATTTGTTTCTTAGAGTTATTGCATTTGTAAGATTTCCATTATGTGCAACACCTATACCGCCTGCATTAGTATCAGCAAAAAAAGGTTGAACATTTCTTAAAGCAGTTCCACCTGTTGTAGAATAACGATTGTGACCAATTGCATATTTACCAGGGAGTTTTTTTATAACTTTTTCATCATTAAAATTATCACCAACTAATCCAAATCTTTTTTCTGAATGATATTTTTTCCCATCATAAGAAACGATACCACAACCTTCTTGCCCTCTGTGTTGGAGAGCATGTAGACCTAAAGCTGTAAGGGTGGAGGCATCAGTAGAATTACTTATTCCAAATACTGCACACTCTTCCTTTATTTTAGGATTATATATCTTGAACTTTTTCTTTAGTTTCTTCATAATCTTTTTTGTCAGGAAATTCTTTTATAAGGTAGTTACTACCTTTTTCAACCCATGCATATGTAAAAGCATCATCTAAATTAATTGGCCATTTTTTATGGTTATAGATGATATTTATAGTTGTATAAATACATACAACTATAACGTAAGCCCTGATAAATCCAAAAAAGAAACCAAAGATTCTATCTAGATTTCCTAATCCAGAGTAGGTGACTGCTCTATTAATTCCCTTATTTATTAATAAAATTAAAAATATAATTATTATGAATAATCCTATACCAACTGCTATATCAAGGACATATTCACTATCAATTATATCCTCAAAATATGGCTTTACTTTTGGAAATAGAAATAGAGTAACAACATAAGCTAAAAGCCATTTAGAGGCTGATAAAATGCTCAATAAAAAACCTTTTTTTGTACATGTCATCAAGGATAGTGCTGTGAAAACTAAATAAACAATATCAAAGGTATATAGTTCAGTAAAAAAATCTTTTACAACTTCCATTAATTATTTAATCTTAAAAGGTTTGAGTACTAAAAGTAAAGATGGCAATAATGTTAAAACCGATATCATAGCTAATAGCATTGCTAACCCAGTGAAGACACCAAAATATATAGTTGGTATAAAATTAGATAAAACCAAAATAGAAAACCCAAATACAATTGTTATAGATGTATTTAGTATCGCCAGTCCTACTGTCGAATGGCAATATTTAAGTGTTTTATTATAATCTTTTATTTTAGTCAGTTCTTCCCTAAATCTATAAATATAATGAATGCTATTATCTACAGCAATACCAATAGTGATAGCAGCAATTGTAATTGTCATCATATCCAGAGGGATGCCAGCCAAACCAATTATTCCTAGAATAAAAAAAGCCGCAATAAAATTAGGTATTACTCCAATTAGTGAAATTTTAATATTTCTAAAAAGAATTAAAAACATAACAAATATTCCAACCATCACAAATCCAAGAGTTAAAATTTGAGATTTAAATAAACTTTGAAGTAAATTGTTGAATAATATAAGTACACCCCCAAGTTTAAATTCATCTTTACTGATATTTAATTTATTTTCTAAATCAAAATTAATTTGATTAATCAGATCATTTCTTCTTAATCCATCTAAAGAGTCTTTTATTCTTAAACTTATTCGAGCTTCATGATTTTTTATAGATATATATGGGTCTACTATTTCTTTTTTTATATTATCTGGAATTTTAGTGTACAGAACTCCCATTTCTAAAGTTCCAAGTGGTTTATTATTATTTAATTTTGTTGCAACTTCAATTATTGATGAAAAGGATAAAACCTTACCAACAGCATCAATATCATCTAAATAATTGTGAACACGAGTTATTCTATTAATTTTATCTTTTGTAAACCAATATTTATTGTCATTTTTATCCTCATCACCCCAATCATTCTCACTATCAGTTTCTTCATCCTCATCTTTTGGAAATTTTAAAATTACTTCTAATGGAGTTGTTCCACCCAATTTTTCATCTATTAACTTCATACCTTTATAAATCTCAGTATTTTTATCAAAGTAATTGATGAAACTATTTTCAACTTCTAATTTTGAGATACCAAATATGCTTAAAAATATAATAATCCCAGTTAGGCCAAATATGTAATTTTTATATTTAATCGCTAATATTCCTAGATATCTTGTTATTTTTGAATCTTTTTCCTCAGTTAATCTAATATTAGAGTTTTGAAAAAAACTTAACAATGTAGGAAGAAGTGTGAATGTAATTATTAGTGAGGTTATCAGTCCAAAAGTCATCATCCATCCAAAATCTTTAATTGGTTTTATTTCACTAAAAATTAATGACATAAAAGCACAAATCGTTGTTAAGACAGTATAAAATATTGGCCAAATCATTTTTCTTGTTGTCAAAATTAAAATTTCAAATTTTTTCTTTCCTGGAAACTGTGTGTTTAATTGCAAAAACCTAGTACTCATATGAATATTCATTGCCATCGTAAGAATTAACATTAACGCAATAAAGTTTGATGAAATTACTGTAACTTTCCATCCAACCAAACCCAGAAAACCTGTCATAAATACTACCGAAAAGAAACAACTACTGATCGGAATTATTATCCAAATTATTTTTCTGAATACATACCAAAGTGTTAAGATGATAAAAAGTAATACCCCAATTCCAAAAGTAACAATATCATTTTTGATAAAAGTCATCATATCATCTGCTATCATGGGAATACCCCCAAGATAAATCTGTGTATTTTGATTATGATTTTTTATAACCTTTCGAATTTCTAAAATATTTTGATGTCGCTCTTTTTTTATTTTATCTTTATATGCCTCTAATTCTTTATCAGTATTGATCTCTTTATCTATTTTATTTGGTTTTATATATACAATGATACCACTTGTTTTTCCGTCCTCGCTAATCACAAAGTTTCTAAATACTGGACTGTTTAAGATTTCATTAAATCCACGATCTTTATCTATATTCTTACTTGTTAACGTTTTAAAATTTTGAATACGATCAATTAAACCATCATCTGTTACTTCTAATAAAGGAATATCTAAAAGCGTAATAACATTATAAACCCAGTTTAATGATTGTAACTCGTTTTTTAATTCATAAAGATTTTTAATTGAGTCTTCCGAATTCATTTTACTGTCTGGTGAGTAGGTGAGCACAAGAAATTCTTTAGCACCATATCTATCATTTATTTCGTTTAAATATTTAAGATCTGGATCATTTTCTAACAATAATGTTTCTGAACTTGCATCTAACCTAAAGTCTTTAGAAAAGTAAAAGGCAATAATTAAAATAAGTAATAGTATTGAGAAAATTAACTTAGGTTTTTCTATAATATTTTTTTGATAAAAATTAGCTAACATTAGATATTAGCTTTTATAATTTATATTAATTATTTTGAATATCCTTAAATTTGGTAAACATTTCCTCAAATTCAAGCATTATGTTGCCTGTTGGACCATGTCTTTGTTTCAAAATAAGTAGTTCGGCCAAATGAGACACCTCATTCATTTTTGCTTGCCATTCTGCATGTTCAACAGTCGCAGGTCTTGGTTGTTTATTTTTTAAATAGTATGATTCTCTATAAACAAACATTACCACATCTGCATCTTGTTCTATTGAGCCAGATTCTCTTAAATCTGAAAGTAGAGGTCTTTTATCATCTCTTTGTTCAACTGCTCTTGATAATTGCGAAAGAGCTAAGACTGGAACTGAAAGTTCTTTAGCTAAAGCTTTAAGTCCTTGGGTAATTTCAGAAATTTCTTGTACTCTCCCATCTTTAAAACTAGAACCTTTCATTAATTGAATGTAGTCAATTACAATCATATCAACACCATGTATTCTTTTTATTCTCCGTGCTCTATTACTGAGTGCTGCAATTGATATTGCAGGAGTTTCATCAATAAACAAAGGAAGTTCAGCAATATTTTTTGAAGTTTCTATAAACTTATCAAATTGTTCTTCAGATATTTTTCCTCTTCTAATATCATTAGATTTAATTCTAGATTGTTCAGCAAGAATTCTTGTAGATAATTGTTCAGATGACATTTCTAAAGAGAAAAAAGCTATGCAAGATTTTTCTCCTTTTTCTTGAATATTTTTTGCTGCATGAAATGCAATATTTGTGGCTAAAGCTGTTTTACCCATTGACGGTCTGCCCGCAATTATTATTAAGTCAGATTTGTGCATGCCACCCAATCTATCATCTAGATCTCTAAAACCAGAAGGCACTCCAACAATTCCTTCCTCATTTTTATATGCATTCGAAGCCATTTCTATTGTTTGTCTCATAGCTTCATCAAATTTTACAATTGAGGAATTGAAAGACCCTTTTTCGGCTAAATCGAATAGAGATTTTTCAAAATTTTCAATTATTTTTTGTCCATCATTATTCAGATCATTAAGTTTTGCTGTATCAATAATATTATCTG
>CACGVB010000013.1 GCA_902576395.1 uncultured Pelagibacteraceae bacterium | reverse complement strand
ATGTCCGATTCAGAAAAAAAGAAGCCAAATAGAAGAGATTTTATAGTGACTGCAACAACGGCAGCTGGTGCAGTTGGTGTTGGCGCAGTAGTTTGGCCGTTAGTTGATCAAATGAACCCTGATGCATCTGTAAAGGCATTAGCAAGTACAGAAGTTGATATAAGCGCAGTAGAACCTGGTCAATCAATAACTGTTTTATGGAGAGGAAAACCCGTTTTTATAAAAAGAAGAACTCAAGATGAAATTGATAGTGCAAGAGCTGTTGATTTAAGTGAATTAAAACATCCTGAAAAAGATGAGGATAGAGCAAAAAATCCAGAGTGGCTTGTAATGTTAGGAGTATGCACTCACCTTGGATGTGTACCTTTAAATGATAAAGGAGATTATGGGGCGTGGTTTTGTCCATGTCATGGTTCACACTACGATACATCTGGAAGAATTAGAAAAGGACCGGCGCCCACAAATATGGAAGTGCCAAAATACGAATTTGTAAATAGTAACACTATTAAAATTGGATAGAAAATTATATGAGCGATCACGAATACACACCTAAATCAAAAGTTGGAAAATGGTTTAATGATAGACTTCCATTACTTACACTTGCAAACCATTTAACAGATTATCCTACTCCCAAAAATTTAAATTACTGGTGGACATTTGGTGGAATTCTTACTTTTTGCTTAATCACTCAAATAATTACAGGTATTGTTTTGGGTATGCATTATGTAGCGCATGCTGATTTAGCTTTTCAAAGTGTAGAACATATAATGAGAGACGTAAATTACGGCTGGTTAATAAGATATGTTCATGCAAACGGTGCATCTATGTTTTTCTTAGCTGTATACATTCATATCTTTAGATCTTTGTATTACGGCTCATATAAATCACCAAGAGAAGTTATTTGGATTATAGGTATGTTGATTTATTTCCTTATGATGGCAACTGCATTTATGGGATACGTTCTTCCTTGGGGACAAATGAGTTTCTGGGGTGCAACAGTAATTACAAACCTATTTAGTGCTATTCCTCTAGTAGGTGAGAGTATTACAAATTGGCTTTGGGGAGGTTACTCAGTTGATAATCCAACTTTAACAAGATTTTTTAGCTTACACTATTTGTTTCCATTTTTAATTTTAGGACTTGTTGTGCTTCACATATGGGCACTACATGTACCTGGAAACAATAACCCTATTGGAATAGACATAAAAAAACCATCTAAAGATACTGTTCCATTTCATCCGTATATAGTGATTAAAGATGCATTTGCACTTTTGATATTTTTATTAATATTTGCATTCTTTGTATTCTTTTCACCTAATATTCTGGGTCATGCGGACAACTATATTGAGGCAAACCCACTAGTCACACCTGCTCACATTGTGCCTGAATGGTACTTATTACCATTTTATGCAATCTTAAGATCAGTCCCTGATAAACTGCTTGGGGTAATAGCAATGTTCGCTGCAATATTTGTATTAGTGATTTTACCTTGGTTAGATACTTCAAAAGTTAGATCAACTGTTTTTAGACCTATATACAAGCAGTTCTACTGGTTTTTAGTTGCGGATGTATTAATACTTGGTTATGTGGGAGCAATGCCAGCAGAGGGCTTATACTTATTGATAGCAAGAGTGGCAACAGCCTATTACTTCGCACACTTTTTAATAATTTTACCTTTCTTAGGAATGAGGGAAAAAACTACTCCTTTACCTCTAAGTATAACTGAGCCAGTATTGGGCGGTTCTACAGATATGGCTATGGCCAGAAATAATTCAGATTTTAAAGAGAAACTGTGAAAATCTTTTTAAAATTAACTTTCTTATTTGTTATAATTTCATCATTAATTTTATCGAGAGCAAATGCAGCAGGCGAACAGCAAGAATTATTAAAAGTTGATTGGTCTTTTAAGAGCTTCTTTGGCAAATTCGATAGAGCTTCTCTTCAGAGAGGATATCAAGTATATACAGAAGTTTGTGCTTCTTGCCATTCACTTAAACATTTAAGTTATAGAAATCTTGCAGAAAAAGGGGGACCAGAATTTACTGAGCTTGAGGCTAAGGCAATTGCCTCTAATTTTGAAGTAACAGATGGACCAAATAGTGATGGAGAAATGTTTGAAAGACCTGCAAAATTATCTGATAAATTTGTAATGCCTTATGCAAATGTTCAAGAAGCAATTGCAGCAAATGGTGGAGCATATCCTCCAGATATGTCAGTTCTTGTAAAAGCTAGAAAAGGTGGAGCAAATTATATCTATTCTGTCTTAATGGGATATGATGAACCACCAGCAGGGATGGAACTCGATGATGGTGTTTATTATAACAAATATATGTATGGTAATAAAATTAAAATGTCATCTCCTCTAGATGTCGACATCGTAGAGTATGCAGATGGAACAAAAGCAACAGTAGATCAAATGGCTAAAGATGTTACAACTTTTTTACAATGGACAGCTGAACCGCACTTAGAAACAAGACACAAACTAGGTTTCAGGGTAATAATATATTTATCTGTTTTAACAATTTTGGTTTACTTCAGTATGAAAAAAATCTGGTCACGTATTGAAACGAAAGTTTAAAATATCTCCATCTTTAACAATATATTCTTTACCTTCTAATCTCATTTTACCTGCCTCTTTAGATTTTAACCATCCTTGATTATTTAAAAAATCTTCGTAAGAAATTGTTTCAGCTCTAATAAATCCTTTTTCAAAGTCAGAATGAATTTCTCCTGCAGCATTTGGTGCTGTAGACTTCTTTGTAATAGTCCAAGCTCTAGTCTCTTCTGATCCAGATGTAAAAAAAGTTTGTAAGGATAAAAGTTCGTACCCTTTTCTTATTAATGAATTAAGTCCCGTCTCTGACATATTGATCATTTTCATATAATTTTTTTTTTCATTTTCATCCTCTAATTGGTTTATCTGATTTTCTATATCTGCAGAAATTACTAATGTGTTTTTTTCATCAAATTTTTTTATAAAGTCCTCAGTATATTTGTTACCCAACTTAATACTCTCCTCGTCTACATTGCACACGTATAGTTTTGGTTTAGCACTAAGAAGTCCACTATTTTTTAAAAGTTTTTCATCAAATTCATTTGTGATTAATCTTAAATCTCCATCCTCATCGATTATCTTTTGGGCTGCTTCAAGTAATTTAAGCTCTTCAATATCAACATTTTTTTTATTCTTTTTATCAAGTCTTTTTTGAATTGATTCTAAATCAGCTAACTTCATTTCGGTTTCTATAATCTCCAAATCTCTTACAGGATCAACGGTTGGGTTAACATTTTGAATGTCATCTGAGTCAAAACATCTGATCATATGAATAATGGCATCAACTTCTCTTATGTGAGATAAGAATTTATTACCTAATCCTTCCCCTTTAGAGGCTCCTTTAACAAGACCCGCGATATCAACAAATGAGATTGTAGTGTTAATTTTTTTTTTTGAAATCGAAATTTCAGCTAGTTTATCAAGTCTTTCATCCGGAACTGCTACAATGCCAATATTTGGATCAATTGTGCAAAAGGGAAAATTTTCTGCTTGTGCTTTATTAGAGTTTGTTAAAGCGTTAAACAAAGTAGATTTACCAACATTTGGCAATCCAACGATTCCACATTTAAAACCCATTTAATTGTTGTTAACAGTACTAGAAAATAAATCTAATTTTTTATCAATCAATATAGTTAAAGACTTAATTATATTACTTGTTATTGAATCTAAATGAACTTGTTCATCCTCATTAAAGTCGTTTAGCACATAATCAGAAACAGATATTTTATTTTCTGGCTTTCCTATGCCAATACGAACTCTCGAATATTCCTTGCCTATAAATTTGTCAATTGATGCTATTCCATTGTGACCTGCACTTGATCCACCAAATTTTGCTTTAATTTTTCCAAATTCAATATCTAGATCGTCATGAAATACAAACACATCTTCTGCATCTATTTTGAAGTATTCAAGAAGTTCTCTAATACAAATTCCTGAATTATTCATAAAAGTAAGAGGTTTAATTGCATATATTTTCTTATCACCAATATTTCCAGTAGTTAATAATCCCTTAAACTTTGGTTTTTGCTTAGACAGTCCAAATTTTTGGTTAATTGCATCCACAATCTTAAAACCAATGTTATGTCTATTATTTTGACTATTAGGAGTGGGATTTCCTAAACCAACAAGTAATAACATATCAAATTAAATCTGGAAAAAAAATTTCACTATTTATTATTTTTTATCTGATGAAGATTTATCTTCTTCTTTAGCTTTTTCACCCTCAGCCTTATCACCATCATTTGAAGTTTTATCACCACCTTCTGCAGATGCCTCTGCTCCTTCGGTAACTTCACCTTCTGCAGCCTCTGCAGGTTTTTCTGGCTCTTTAACTACAGTAGGTGCAGCAACTGTAGCAATCACAAAGTCTCTCCCTTGTATCGTAGGAGTTACATTTTCAGGTAAATTAATTGAAGAAATTTTTATACTTGTACCAATATCTAAACCTTCTAAATCTACAATCAGCTCTGTTGGAATATTTTCTGCTGGGCATCTCAGTTCTACCTTACGTCTCACTATATTTAGTACGCCTCCACGTTTAAGTCCAGGTGAAAGTTCATTGTTTATAAACTTCACAGGTATTTCTAAAATAATTTTTCCACCTTTAACAATTCTCATTAGGTCGAAATGAATAGGCTCATCAGTGACAGTATCAAAAGCAATATTTCTTGTTAAAACTTTTTGTTCTTTCCCATCTAAATTAATAGAAATTACATTAGATAAAAAATTTTCTTTATTTATTAAATTTTTTAACTCTTTAGTTGTAATTGAGATTTTTTCATTTGGCTGTTCTCCACCATAAACTATACCTGGAACATTACCTTTGCTTCTTAGTCCATTCACTTGGCCTTTAGTTTTTGTTTCTCTAATTGTAGCTTGTATTATGCTCATAAAAAGCTGGTTTTTAACCGAAGTTTGCTAATTTTACAAGTTTTATTTAAATAGATCTGAGACAGATGTTGAATTAGAAATCCTTTTAATAGCCTCAGCCAGCAATATTGATATTGATAATACTTCAATATTTCTTGCTTTTTTTAATTTGTCTGAACTGTCTATACTATCTGTAATAACTAAATTTTTAATTTTTGAATTCTTTATCTTTTTAACTGCATCACCGCTAAAAACACCATGAGTTGCATATACATGAACTTCTTTTGCACCTCTTTTTAATAAAGCATCCGCTGCATTAACAATTGTTCCTCCAGAATCAATTATATCATCAGTTAAAATACAAATTTTGTTTTTAACATTTCCAATGACATTCATAACTTGTGACTTTCCAGGACTAGGTCTCCTTTTGTCTACTATTGCTAAACCGACATCTAATTTTTTTCCTAGAGCTCTTGCTCTTTCAACTCCTCCAACGTCAGGTGCAACACAAATTATATTATTACTTTTAATTTTCCTTTTAATGTGCTTTGCAAAGATTGGGGTAGCAAAAAGGTTATCAACTGGGATATCAAAAAAACCTTGAATTTGTCCTGCGTGCAAATCTACTGTTACTACTCTGTCAGCTCCTGCATTTGTAATTAAGTTTGAGACTAATTTTGCAGAAATAGAAGTTCTTGGTACAACCTTACGATCTTGTCTTGCATAGCCAAAATATGGAATTACTGCAGTGATATTTTTTGCAGATGATCTTTTAAGTGCATCTATACAAAGAAGTAACTCCATTAAATTATCATTTGCAGGGGAGGACACTGATTGAATTATAAAAATACTGTTACCTCTTATATTTTCATTAATTTCAATATAGATTTCACCATCTGCAAATTTTCTAATGCTGGTATTTACTAATTTATTTTTTAGATTTTTTGAAATTTTATTGCTTAGCTGTTTATTGCTATTTCCAGTGAGAATCTTCATTTTTTGAGAAAGACTTATTTAATCATAATTATAGAAATATTTCTACCATAATCATTTAATTTATTTTTAATTGATCTCCTAGCACTGAAAAAGTTGTTACTTAATAAATATGTATCTTTTTTGATAATTTCAATGTTTTTAACCCCAAATTTCACAAGTTGCTCTTTAATATAATCTATTAAACTGAAATATATTTTATTCCTTTTGGTTTTAAAAAATTTTTTATTAGATTTTTCTTGATTAATAAATTTATCTAAGAAATCATTTTTTACCTCATAGTTATCTTTTCCTATACAAGGTCCAATTACAACTATTAAATCATTAAAATTACTACCACTTGACTTGAATTTTCTTAATGTAGTAGATACAATTTTTTTGTATGCCCCCTTCCATCCTGCATGTAGCGCACTAATTAAATTATTTACTGGGTCATATATAAACACAGGAGCACAATCAGCTGTTAAAATTCCTAAAGCGATACCTTTTTTATTTGTTACTAATGAGTCACCTTTTAATTTTTTCTTTGGAATTTTACTTATTTTATAAACATTATTACTATGAATTTGATCTAACAACACAAGATTATTTTTATTACACCCAATTTTTTGGCAAACTTTTTCTATATTTTTCTTAACATCTTTAATTTCATCATCAGATCCTAGACCACAATTTAAACCTTTATATATACCTTTTGAGACACCTCCCAATCGATTAAAAAAACCATGTCTAATCATCTTAAATTTAGAAAGTTTTTTTGATTTAAACATTATTCAAAACCAAAAAAATTATTATTTTTATTTTTGTATCCAAAAATTACCTTAAAGAGGCTACCCATTTCTTTTTCATTTAGTAGCCGAAATAAAGTTTCTTTCATATGTTTCTGCTCTTTATTAGTTTTTTTTTTCTGTAAAATCCGCGCTCTTTCAATTATTCCCATTCTTTCTAGAAAAAACCTTTGAGTGACTATTTTTTTTACTTTAAGATTATTTTTAAGAAAATACTCTTTTAATAAACTAAAATTTACTAGTGAAGTTATGTCTGCTTTACCAAGATTTTTTAACATTGTCTCAACTGAAATTTTCTTATTACCCATCACTGCCTGAATAGTATTTGAGTTATTACTATTCAAATAACCATAATCTATAAGTAAAATACCGCCTGAAAGCTTATTGATTTTCTTTATTATTGGATTTAACTCTATTAATCCCTTTTTAGGAAATTCAATAAATTTAAGTTTTTTTAATGTTCCAAAAGTCATTATTTGTGTAACATCTTTTTTATTACTGCTTATAAACTTTTCAATAATATCAATATTGTCTTTCACTGAATAACATTTTTCAAATAACTCATTATTTATATTCGAAAACTGTTTAATTGGTATTGCATCAAAAAACTCGTTACCAAAAAAAATAACTGGTCCTTTTTTTATTGAGTTAAAGTTGTTGATCCATTTAATTCGTTTATTATCTATATTTTGCTTTTGTAATTTTATTAAAAATAAACTTTTCTCATATAAGTGAATTTTTATTGCATCATTTAATTCTGGAAACTTTTTTAAGGTGCTAATTATAACTTTAGTTAAACTTCCATCTCCTGGTCCAAGTTCTACAAAATTAAATACTTTTGGTTTACCCAATTTTTCCCATGCTGAAATTAGCCATATGCCTATAATTTCCGAGAATAGATTTGAAATAGTAGGGGATGTTATAAAATCACCATTTTTGCCAAATGGATCTTTACTAGAATAATAACCTATCTCAGGTTCGTATAGAATTTTTTCAATAAAATCATCAACAGGTAAAGGTTTTTTTGACGTAATTTTAAATCTTTTGAGATTTGGTTTCATCATTTCTTTTAAAATAAATTAAAAATCCAACTAAAATCATTATAGCACTTAAAAGTATTCCCATACTAATTTGTCCAAATAAATATCCTATTTGTATATCTGGCTCTCTAAAAATTTCAGAGGTAATTCTAAAACATCCATAAAGTATTAAGAACATGAATGAGCAGGTTCCAATTTTATAATTTTTATTAAAAAAAATTAAATTCATTAAAATAAATAAAATAATACCTTCTAAAAATGCTTCATATAATTGAGAGGGGTGTCTTAATTTATCATCGTAGTTTGGAAAAAAAACTCCCCAATCAGAATTTGTAACTTTTCCAACTAATTCTCCATTTATAAAATTTGAAATTCTACCAAATAAAATGCCTATTGGTGCTGCAATAGATACTAAATCTAAAAAAATAAAAATATCTTTTTTATTCTTTTTTGAAAATAAATAACTAGCAATAATAATACCAATTAACCCCCCATGAAATGACATGCCTCCCTTCCATATCATAAAAATTTCAATTGGATTACTCAGAAAATAAGAAAAATTGTAAAAAATTACATACCCCATTCTCCCTCCAATGATAATTCCTATTATCAAATATGAAATATAATCTTCAAATAGTTTTTGAATTATATCATCTTTAATTAGAATTTTTTTACAATATAGCCAACCAAAAATAATCCCAAGAATGTATGATAGTGAATACCACCTGACGCTTAAAGAGAATATTTCAAAAGCTACTGGGTCAAAATTATTAGTAAACATTTGTAAAATTTATTATAAGCTATTAAATATAACTCTAGTAAATAATTATTATGTCAAAATCAAGATTCGTATTCGATAAATTTGCAAAACTAATTGAACAAGGTCTGATTAATTACAAGGATGTATCTGATGAAGTAATCTCAATATTAAAATCCAAGAGAGATGAAATTGTGTTTAAAATGAAACTAGCGAGTAAAGAAGAAGTTGATGTTTTAAATAAGAGAATAAGCAACCTCGAAAAAAAATTAGAAGAAAAAAAAAAAAGAAAAAAAACTAATAAGGTAAAGAAATAGTTACTTTCAAACCACCTAATTTTGACTTATTAAAGTTAATATCTCCCCCATGAGACTTTATAATATCAGACGATATAGACAATCCTAAACCAACACTTGATTTTGATTCAGATCTACTTTTATCTATTTTGTAGAATGGTTTGGCAATATTTTGAAATTCTGATTTATTAACTCCAGGGCCGTCGTCATCAATTGATATGAGAATAGTTGAATTTTTTTTTTCTAAATTTACTGAAATTTTTTCCGCGTACTTTATAGAATTATCTAGCAAATTATTGATACACCTCGTAATTAAATTTCTTCTTCCATTGAAATACGTGTTTTTCTTTATTTTTTTTTGAATATTTTCATTTTCATACTTAAGAATAATTTCATCCAAAAGTTCCGAGATGTCAAAAGTTTCGGTTTTATCTTTAGCACCTGTACTTGCAAATTGAAGGTATTCATTTAGCATTTTTTCCATTTCATCAACATCCTTTGATATTTTTTCTGAAAGACCCTTGTCCTTAATAACAGCAAGTTGTAATTTTATTCTTGTAAGAGGTGTTCTTAAATCATGACTTATTCCAGATAGCATTTCAGATCTTTGATTTAAATGTCTTAGAATTCTTTTTCTCATTTTTTCAAATTCCAGACCTGCTTTTCTTATTTCTAAAGCTCCTGATGGTCTAAACTCCTCAACATCTTCACCTCTGCCAAACCTCTCTGATGCTTGAGCTAATTTTGTTATAGGTCTAGTTTGATTTTTTAAGAAAATCATCGCTACTGCTATCATCAAAATTGCAGGAACTGTAATCCAAAATGCAAAAATTCTTATGGAGGATACTTGAATTCTCTCCTTGGGAAAAAAAATTTGTAAAACACCATCCCTAAATTTTATTCTTAAATCTACAACTTCCTTATATGAAATTGTATTAAACCAATGTTGACCAATTTTAGGTTTCAATTCTCTCCGCAATGTTCTGTCCATTGGACTAAACCATCTCTCAACTTTAATATCTGGTAATTTTTCATTCTTTAAAAATCTCACTGAAAAGCTAAAATTTTTGTTGTAAAGATCTGTAACAATTTTTTTATTATACTGACTCTCGTTATCATAAATATCTATAATTGTTACAATCTCACTTACCAAAGCTTTAGTTAAACCTTTATTTGTTTTAATCCATAAACTGTCAAAAAAAACTAAAGAGATTGTAATTTGTAAAATTAATATCGGGACAGCAACAATTAGCAATCCTCTATAAAATAATCTTTTTGGCAATATATTCTTTAAAATTCTATTCAATCCAAAGGACATAACCTTCTCCTCTTATAGTTTGTAAGTATTTAGGACTTTTTGGAGTTTCTTCAATTTTTTTCCTTAATCTAGTAATAATAACATCTATTGATCTTTCTTTATTTAGATCTATTAAACTTGCAATTTCATCTCTTTTATAGATTTTGCCAGGAGAATTTATCATTTTTTCTAAAATAAGTTTTTCGGTGTTGTTTATTTTTAGTCTTTGGCCATCTTTAAAGATAAAAAGCTTTTTTAGGTCTATTTTTATATTGTCGAATTCAATAACTCTTTTTATCTCTAATGATTTAGTTTTATTTAAAATGTTATTTATTCTTAAAATTAATTCTTTTGGTTCAAAAGGTTTTGTTAAATAATCGTCTGCACCTACTTCAAGTCCTTCAATTCTTTCTGATGGCTCCCCTTTGGCAGTTAATAATAAAATTGGCGTATCAATTTTCTTTTTATAATCTTTAGTAAATTCTAGTCCAGTTTTTCCTGGCATCATTATATCTAGCACTATTAAGTCAAATTTGATGACTTTAGTCTTTTCAAAAGCATCATTCGAATCTTTAGCGGTTGAAACGAGATAATTATTTTGATTTAGGTATTCTTTTACCAGATCTCTAATTCTATCATCATCATCTACAATTAATATATGCGCTTTAAAGTTTTTCATTAATAATTTTTTTAAGTACTTTATCAAAACTTATAACATCGTTAGACTCAGAACTTAAAAATGCATCATAAATTCTTTTTTTTTGAGCAGAAAAAATTTCATCAAATATTTTTTCTCCTTCTTCTGTTAAATATACATGTTTAACCCTTGTATCTATTTCGTCTCTTTTAAATTTTATAGCCTTAATCTCTACCAAATCATTAAGAACTCTATTTAAACTTTGTTTCGTAACCTTAAGCTTTCTTAATAAGCTTGAAATAGTTATGCCTTCATATAAAGATATCAGGTGAATTACTTTATTGTGAGCAGTTCCTAAGGCATGTTTATCTAAAACCTTTTTAGCATCAGCGACAGTTTCTCTATATCCATTGAATATTTTTTCGATATACTCTTTTAATTGATGATCTTTTAGATACAAAAGTTTTTTCATAATGGTAAGTTATATTGACATATTATATATACAAAGATATTTTTTCTAAAAAATAAATCAAATGATACCTTACGATAAAAGAGACGGAAAAATCTGGTACAATGGTGATCTTGTTGAGTGGCAGGATGCAAAACTGCATGTCATCAGTCATGGACTACATTATGCAAGTTTAGTTTTTGAGGGTGTGAGGGTGTATGATGGTGAAATTTTCAAGTTACAAGAACATACAGATAGATTATATCATTCTGCGAAAAGGATGGATATGAACATTCCTTACACAAAAGAAGAAATAAACAAAGCTTGTAACCAGATAATAAAAATTCAAAATGTACAGAATGGTTATTTGAGACCTTTTGCTTGGAGAGGTAGTGAAATGATGGGTGTATCTGCTCAAAAAACAAAAATAAATGTTGCTGTAGCTACTTGGGAGTGGGGTGACTATTTCGATCCTAAGTTGAAAATAGAAGGTATAAAATTAAATATTTCTAATTGGAGAAGACCAGCTCCAAATACTATACCGTGGGATAGCAAAGCTGCTGGATTATATATGATTTGTACACTTTCCAAACATGAGGCTGAAAGACAAGGATATAGCGAGTCATTAATGTTAGATCACGAGGATAATGTTGCAGAGTCAACGAGTGCGAACATATTTTTTAAAGATAAAAATGGTGAACTTCACACACCAATTCCAGATTCATTCTTAAATGGTATCACAAGGCAAACTGTTATTGAATTAGCAAAATCAAAAAATATAAAAGTTAATGAAAGGAAAATAAAACCAGATGAATTATCTAGTTTTGAAGGATGCTTTTTAACTGGTACAGCAGCTGAGATAACACCAATTTCACAAATTGCTGAAAATAACTATGAAGTTTGTGATCTTATTTTAGACTTATCAGCAAGTTATGGTAAATTAGTAAGAAAAAAAAGAGCTGCTTAATCTTTATTATCCTCAGATATCGCGTGGTCTATACCTTTCCTTAAATATTCATATCCGGTATATAAAGTAAGAAAAGCAGATAGCCATAATAAAATTATTCCAATTGTTTGAGCGTTATAGTCTTGAAAATTTATAATTTTATTTCCAGTTTCTCCAGTGAGCAAAACAGAAATACAAAACATTTGAAGAAAAGTTTTTACTTTTGCTAGACTTGAAACTGGAAGTTTAATACTTCCTTTAGCTAAAAACTCTCTTAAACCAGAGATTAGCACCTCTCTAGTAAGTATTATTATTGCGGCAATAACTTCATAGTTTTTAATAGTTCCATCCATAACAAGTAATATTAATGCAGTTGCTACAATAATTTTATCTGCAATAGGGTCTAATAACTCACCAAGTTTTGATTCTTCCTTAAACATTCTTGCTAATAATCCATCTAAGAAATCAGTAAATGAGGCAATTACAAATAATGCAAAAGGAATTACATCTCCATAGAATCCTGGTAAATAAAATGCAAATACAAATATAGGAACGATTATAATTCTACCAATAGTTAAATAATTTGGAATTTTCATATATTACTCGTGGAAGTAATTATATATCTTTTTTGCGACCTTTTCCTCAACTCCTTCGACTGTTTTTATCTCATCTAAGCTTGCGGATTCAACTGCTCTTGCTGAGCCAAAGTGATTTAAAAGTGCTCTTTTTCTAATTGATCCAATTCCATCAATTTGATCAAGTAAAGACTTACTAATACCTTTTTTTCTCTTTGCTCTGTGCGCACTTATTGCAAATCTATGAGACTCATCTCTTAATCTTTGTAAGAAAAAGAGAGTAGGGTCATTTTTTTCAAACTTAAATTCTTTACCATTATGAAAAAAGGTTTCATTACCACTATTCCTAAATTTACCTTTTGCAATTGCGATCATTGGAATATCATGCAATCCTAATTCATTAAGTGTTTCTCTAGCTACTGAGTATTGTCCTTTCCCACCGTCAACTATTACTAAGTCTGGCATTGTTAAATAATTATCTTTTTCTTGAACAGCTCTTTTAAATCTTCTATTTAAAACCTCTCGCATCATTCCATAATCATCTTGTTCATTTTTCTTGATTTTAATGTTAAATTTTCTATACCTTTTTTTAATAAAACCTTCATCACCATAAGTAATGAGTGCACCAACACTATTAGTCCCTTGAATATGACTATTGTCATAAACCTCTACAAAATTTATATTATTTTCTAAATTAAATTTTTTAGAAACATTTTCAAACAACTCTTTATTATTTTGGCTCTCGTAAATTTTTCTATTTAGACTATCTTTTGCATTTTTTAGAGCCTGATTTACAACTTTGAGTTTAGAACCTCTTTTTGCAACAGAAATATTTATTTCTTTATTTTCTTTTTGGGAAAGTGTTTTTTCAATTAGGACTTTTTCCTTAATTTCTTCACTTAAGATAATAGAGCTTGGCACACTTTTATTTTCATAAAATTGAGAAACAAAAGAATTCAAAATTTCTTTTAATTTATCGTCAGGGTCATGTTTAGGAAAAAAGGCTTGGTTTCCCCAGTTTTGTTTTGATCTATAAAAAAATACTTGAATACAAGTTTTACCAGACTCTTTGTATCCAGCTATAACATCTGCCTCAACTAAATTTGCCTCATTTATTCTTTGAGATGATTGAATAATATTTAAAGATTTTATTCTATCCCTTAATATTGCAGCTTTTTCAAAATCTAAGTCAGAACTTGCCTTTTCCATTTGTCCTGATAAATTTTTTTGAATCTTTCTCGATTTACCAGATACAAATTCAATTGCACTATCTACTGATATTTTGTAATCATCTTTTTCAATGTATCCAACGCATGGCCCAGAACATCTCTTGATTTGATAAAGGATACAGGGTCTTTCTCTTTTTTTAAATACTGTATCATCACAAACTCTAATTTGAAAAATTTTCTGGATCATTTTAATAGTCCAATTTGCAGATCCAGCTGAAGCGAATGGTCCAAAGTAGAAACCTTCTCTAGTTTTTTTTCCTCTATGTCTTCTAATTTGAGGCCATTTATCCTTATTTCCAATAAAAATAAATGGAAATGATTTGTCGTCCCGTAAAAGTATATTGAACTTAGGTTTGTACTTTTTAATTAAGTTTGCTTCTAAAAGAAGTGCTTCACTCTCATTTGAGGTGCTCGTGATCTCAATTTTCCTTGTTTGAGAAAGCATTCTCTCAGTTCTAATAATGTGATTTTTCTCTGAAACATAACTCTTTAATCTGTTAGGTAAATTTTTTGCTTTACCAACATAAAGTATCACATTTTTTTCATTTAACATTCTGTATACACCAGGAAGCTTGGGTATAAGTGGTAGCTCTTTTTTAATTGCTTCTTTACCTATATCAGAACTTATCATGACTTCTTTTTTTTGAAATTTGAATACCAACGGATGAGCAATCTTTCATGATTTCTAATTTCTCAATTTGAAGACTTATTTTATCAATTCTTTTATCTTTAAATAATTCATCGAATACATCTTCCGCTAATGTTTCAAGAAAATTATAATGTTTATTCTTGATAAGTTTCTTTATCAATCTTACAATTTTTGCATAATTTACAATTGATTTAATATCTTTATCATTTGAAGGCTTTTTATCTTCGTAGTTTACTTCTAAATTAAATTTAACTTTTTGGGGAGCCTTTTTTTCAAAATCAAAATAACCAAGTTTTAAATTTAAAATAAGTTCTTTGATAAGCACTTTCTTTTCATAATTGAAAAGGCTTTTGATTTTATCAATCTTTACAATTTTTAAATTATTTTTCTTCATATTCTAGATCCTATATATTCTAATATAACTGGATTGTAATATTGAAAACAGGTTGCCTGATCCATACTGTGTCCATCTTTAACTTTAAATTTATCTGATTTATTTTTCCCTAATTTAAAACATTTTTTTCCATCAATTGTATAATCTTTAGATATAACAACTCTTTTTATTCCATCAATTTGATCCAACCAATCAGAAGTCAATCCTTCAAAAGGATCTTTTGGATGAGTAAAAGCCAATAGTGGAACTTTTAGATTTTTTAATATTTCATCATTATATTGGGACCTTAAATCGTATTGTGCAGGTTTTTTTTCTTTAAATTTAGCTAGACCTTGTTCTAATCCTAATTTTGATACCTTATACTTCTTGCTTAGTCTATCAAAGCACGCTTGCATATAAGCTATTCCTCCCCCAGCTTTGTCAGGATGTCTTGAAAAGAATAGTAGAGTTGTTAATCCACCACAAGAATGCCCAGTGACAAATATCTGTTTTCTAGGAACGCCTAGAGAAACGAGTTTTTCTACTAACTCTAAATTTTGTTCTACTCTTTTGTCTAATTTTGATTTGCCTTCGTATGGTTTTTTTGAAAACCACCATTTTTTTCCCATATCACCTACTATTTTATGTGCACATAAATTATAGAGCATAATTTTTTTTCCATTTATTTCTTCATCTATTAATGAAACACGGTTTCTAATTTGGTCTATAGATGTACAAAAATTTTGTTTTCCATCAAAATTACTTTGACCATGGTTATTGATTAAAATTATTTTATTAGTCGGATCTTCAATTGTTGATAATTTAGTTACTTTAAATTTCTTTGATAAAAATCCATCTTTCTTAATATTGTGACCATCAGCAAAAGATGTTGATATTGTTAGAATAAATATTGATAAAAATAAGTATAAATTTTTCATTCTTTTCCACCCATTATGTCCGGAGTTTGCCAATTTAAGTTTTGACCACTATCTATTGCCAATACTTGTCCAGTAATAGATATATTTTTAATAAAAAAGTCTACCGCGTTGCATATTTGTTGAACATCTACTTGTCTTTTGAGAGGTGTTGCCATGTATTGTTTTTTAAAATGTTTTTCACTTTGTCTCTTGTTTTTAATTGTAGGACCAGGGGCAATTCCATTAACTCTTATTTTTGGTGCCAAACTCATGGCACTAGTTTTTGTAAGGGTATAAAGTCCAGTTTTACTTATGGTATATGAAAAAAAATAGGGAGTAAGTTTAAAAACTCTTTGATCAATTATATTTATAATATTATTGTTTTTACTCTTAATATTTTTAGCAAATTCTTTTGACAAAAGCGCAGGTGTTCTTAGATTTGTTCTTAAATGTTGTCCCCAACTATCTGTGTTAAAGTTTTCTAACTTATCATTTTCAAACAGAGAAGCATTATTTATCAAACAATCAAAATATTTTAATTTGGATTTTGCAAATTTAACAATCTTATTTACATCACTTTCAATACTTAGATCTCCTTTAATCAAATAAACTTTCGTACCATTTATAGATAATTCTTTTTTAAGTTTTTCAGCCTTTACTTTTGATTTGTTATAATGAATTACGATTTCTACTCCCTTGCCTGAAAGTTTTCTAGCTATGGCAGCACCAATTCTAGTGGCTCCACCAGTAATTATGATTTTATTTGCTTCCATTTTTTTTTACCTTTTTGGGCTCTTGTTCCTGGCATTCCCATAGTTGATCTTCCCTTTGGATATATTTTATTGTTGAGGCTATATTGTTTAACCTTAGGGTTAAGTGTAACCTCCAATTCTGTACTTTCAAGTTTTCTTATTTCATCCCTTATTTTAGCCGCCTCCTCAAATTCTAAATTTGTTGCAGACTCTTTCATTTTTTTGTTCAAAGCTTTTATATGTTTTTTAAGATTTCCCCCTACGTTTGCTCCAGTACCAATTTTAACATAATCTTTTTCATATACACTTTCTAGAACATCGCTTATTTCTTTTTTTACAGTAGTTGCACTGATTTTATTTTTTTTATTATAATCAAGTTGAATATTTCTTCTTCTCTCAGTCTCTTTAATAGCTTTTTTTATACTTTTAGTTTCTTTGTCCGCATACAAAATAACTTTACCATCTAAATTTCTTGCTGCTCTTCCGATGGTTTGAATCAATGAAGTCTCTGATCTTAAAAAACCCTCTTTATCGGCATCTAATATCCCAACTAATGCACATTCTGGTATATCTAAGCCCTCTCTTAATAAATTTATTCCAACCAAAACATCAAAAACACCTAGCCTCAAATCCCTCATTATTTCAATTCTCTCTAGAGTATCAATGTCAGAATGCAAATATCTTACCTTGATACCATTTTCATGTAAGTATTCAGTTAGGTCTTCGGCCATTTTTTTTGTCAAAGTAGTAACAAGAACTCTGTAATTTTTTTCAATTGTTTTTAGACATTCATGCATTAGATCATCAACCTGATTTTTTGCAGGTTTTATTTCAACTGGGGGATCAATCAATCCAGTTGGTCGAATAACTTGATCAATAAATTTACCTTTGGTTTGTTCTAATTCCCATGGACCTGGAGTTGCTGATACAAAAACAGTTTGTGTTCTCATCATATCCCACTCCTCAAATTTTAATGGTCTATTATCCATACATGATGGAAGTCTAAATCCATATTCTGCTAATGTACTTTTCCTAGATCTATCTCCTTTAAACATTCCATTTAGCTGAGGAACTGTAACGTGACACTCATCAACAAATATTAAAGTGTTATCTGGAAAATATTCGAATAGAGTAGGTGGAGGTTCACCAGGTTTTCTACCTGATAAAAATCTTGAATAATTCTCAATTCCTGCACATGACCCTGTAGCTTCAATCATTTCAAGATCGAATTTCGTTCGCTCTTCCAATCTTTGTGCTTCAAGTAATTTATTTTGTTCTTTATGTTTTTTAAGAGTTATCTCTAATTCTTTTTTAATATTTATTACTGCTTGTTCTATTGTAGGTTTTGGAGTTATGTAGTGGCTGTTAGCATAAACTTTAATTAAATTTAATTCTCTTACTTGATCACCAGTTAGAGGATCAAATTCCTCAATTTTTTCAAGTTTATCTCCAAATAAACTTAGTCTCCAGGCTCTGTCCTCTAAATGAGAGGGAAATATTTCTAAATATTCACCCCTCGCTCTAAATGTACCTCTATAAAAATTTTGGTCATTTCTTTTGTATTGAAGTGCAACTAAAGATTTTATTATGTGTTCTCTATTATAATCATAGTTTTTTTGAAGAGTAAGTGTCATTTTACTGTAAGCTTCAACAGATCCTAATCCATAGATGCACGATACACTTGCAACTATAAGAACATCATCTCTTTCAAGAAGAGAACGAGTAGCAGAGTGTCTCATTCGATCAATTTGCTCGTTAATTGATGCCTCTTTTTCTATATAAGTGTCTGATCTTGGAACATATGCCTCGGGAGTGTAATAATCGTAGTAGGACACAAAATATTCCACAGCATTGTCTGGAAAAAAACCTTTCATCTCACCGTATAGCTGAGCAGCAAGAGTTTTATTTGGTGCAAGTATTAAAGCTGGTCTGTTTGTTTCTTCAATTACTTTAGCCATAGTAAAAGTTTTACCTGAACCCGTTACTCCTAATAAAACCTGGTTAAATTGGTTTTTTTTAGCACCTTTAACTAAATTTTTAATTGCTTCTGGCTGGTCTCCTGCTGGCTTAAAATCAGATTTAATTTTAAATTTTCTGCCACCTTCAAGTTTTCCACTTATTTTTGGATTTTTACTTTGAATATCTGTAATTAAATCTTGATATGTATTTTCCATATATTAAATAAAGTAATAGAATATAAACAATTTTCAATGAGCATAATATCAAACAGTTTAAAAAAAATTAAACCTTCTCCAACAATAGCTGTTACCCAAAAAGCGAGAGAATTAAAAGCCGCCGGAAAAGATGTAATAGCTTTAGGTGCAGGTGAACCCGATTTTGATACACCAGATAATATTAAAAAAGCTGCTGTAAAAGCCATAAGAAATGGTGATACTAAATACACTCCAGTTGATGGAACTCTTGCAATTAAAAATGCAGTTATAAAAAAGTTTAAAAGAGAAAATAAACTTAATTATACTTTAGACCAGATAACTGTAGGTACAGGAGGTAAACAAGTTTTATACAATGCATTTGTAGCAACATTAAATAAAGGAGATGAAGTTCTAATACCAGCTCCGTTTTGGGTATCTTATCCAGATATGGTTTTACTTGCTGGCGGTAAACCAAAATTTATAAAATGTGGAGAAGAAGATGGATTTAAATTAACTCCTGCCAAATTAAAAAAAGCAATCACAAAAAAAACAAAATGGATAATTTTAAATTCTCCATCTAATCCTACAGGCGCGGCTTATACAAAAAAGGAAATTATTAGTTTAGGAAAAGTTTTACTTAAAAATAAAAATGTTTTTATTTTAAGCGATGATATTTATGAGCATGTAAAATTTGATAATTTTAAATTTTTTACAATTGCACAAATCAAAAAACTTAAAGATAGAACATTAACTATGAATGGTGTAAGTAAAGCTTATGCTATGACCGGATGGAGAATTGGTTATGCCGCTGGACCAAAAAATATAATTGCCGCAATAAGAAAAATTCAATCTCAATCAACATCAAATCCATCATCAATAAGTCAAGCAGCAGCCGTAGAAGCTTTAAATGGATCACAAAGTTTTATAAAAAAAAGAGCAAAATCTTTTAGCAACAGGAGAAACTTTGTTGTTAATTATTTAAACAGTATCCCAGGAATAACTTGTTTATTACCAAAAGGTGCTTTTTATGTTTTCCCTAGTTGCAAAGGATTGATTGGAAAAAAAACAAAAATCAAAGATGATACAGATTTTGTTCAAAAGCTCCTTGAAAAACAAAATGTAGCTGTGGTACAAGGCTCTGCATTTGGTTTAGACGGTTATTTTAGAATATCTTACGCAACTTCAATGCAAAAATTAAAAGTTGCAATGGCAAGGATCAAGCTTTTTTGTGAGAGTTTAGGCTAATTTTAGTCTTACTACTGAATTAGCAGCATCAACAACAGCAGTTTCTGATGGTAAAAATTTCATCTGAAGAATTTCCTCTGCGTATGTTTGATCTGTTTGCATTGTAAGCCCTAAATCTGGAACCAAATTTTTTGCACTTGTGTCTATGTAACTAAGAAGTTTAACCATAAAATTTGGTAATTCTTTTTTGGGAAGTTTTTTTGCATGGCTTGGAAGATTTTCAGCCATTATTTTTGATAACTCAAGAATACTTCTTACTTCAGATCCAACAATTAATCTTCTACCACCAGCTCTTTTATTTGCTAAAGATAAAACATGTGCTCTAGCAATATCTTTTACATGGGATATCATTACTGAAAACTTTGGTGCAGCTGGAAATTTTCCTTGAAGTAATTGTTTTATATATTCCATGGATGTACAGCTTTTTTCATTTAAAAAATCTCCTAAAACAAAGCCGGGATTGATACAGGTAAGATTATTTTTTAGACCTTTACTTTCCATAAGATCCCATGCAGCCTTTTCAGCTCTAGTTTTAGATACAAAATAATCAGTAGTTTTGTTCCATTCTACATCAGTCCAATCATTTTCACCAAAAGTGTAAGGATTTGTTCTATTTGGTTTTCTAAACATACATACAATGGACGATGTCTTTACAAAGTGTTCAACTCCTGCATTTATCCCTGCATTTAAAACTCTCAAAGTCCCATCTTTTGCAGCTGGTGTAAGTGACTCTCTATCATTCGATACTTTAAATGGAAAAGGAGACGCAACATGAATAATATATTTGCAACTCTTTGCAGCCTCATTCCAACCTTCATCTTTTAGTAAATCTAACTCTACAAAAGATAATTTCTCTATTGAAACATTATTCTCTTCTAATGTTTTTTTAGTTTGTTTAATTGAATTTTTATTCCTCACTGTTCCTAAAACTTCAAAGCCTGAATTTAATAATTCAATTGCTACATGTTTTGCTACAAAACCACTTATTCCAGTTAATAAAACTTTATCTGGCATTTCTTTGAAAATTATTTAGTTTTTTTCTTTTTCTGTAAACCAAATACTGGAGAGTTTCTAAATCTTAAAACAAGTATTGCTATAGCGATTAAAACAATGGCACCTGCTTCATATAATAATACTTCTGGATTAATTGATTTTCCTTGTAAAATTATAAATCTAGATAGAGCGGTAATTGCAATAAATAATGGGAGAGTTATTTGAATTGACTGACTTTCCCAAAATACTCTTACCATTGCTAAAACTTCTAGGTATAGAAAAAGTAAAAGCAAATCAGCCAAAGTAACTTTTTGAACAACTATCATTTGATATATCTCAATACCAAATGCTATAATTGTAGCAGCAAGTATAATTACCAAAGCTATTAATTGGATTTGTTTTACTATATTTTCCATGAATAACTTATAAATGATCTTAAATTAATTTGAAGCTAAATATTTTTCTGCTTCTAGAGCGGCCATACAGCCCATTCCTGCTGCTGTAACTGCTTGTCTAAAAATTTTGTCTTTGACATCACCAGCAGCATAAACACCTGGAACATTTGTTTCAGTAGAATCACTTTTTGTAATCAGATAACCTGTATTGTCCATTTCTAATTGATCTTTAAATAGTGAAGTAGCAGGGTCATGACCAATAGCTATAAATAAACCGTCAATTTTTAGCTCTGAAATTTCATTAGTTTTAACATTTTTAATTTTTAATCCTTTTACATTTTTTGGCTCATCATCACCAATTACTTCTTCAACAACAGAGTCCCAAATAATCTCAATTTTTTTATTTTCCATTAATTTTTTTTGCAATAGTTTTTCAGCTCTAAGTTCATCTCGTCTATGAATTAATTGTACCTTTGATGCAAATTTTGTAAGAAACATAGCTTCTTCTACTGCAGCATTTCCCCCACCAACTACTGCAACTGTTTTATCTTTGAAAAAGAAACCATCGCATGTTGCACATGCCGAAACTCCAAATCCTTTAAATTTTTCCTCTGATTCAATGTTTAACCATCTCGCTTGAGCACCAGTTGAAATTATAATTGAGTCAGCAGTATACTTTTGTCCTCCATCACCAATTGCCTCAAACGGTTTAGATTTTAAATTTACTGATTGGATATGATCCTCAACTAAATCGGTTCCAACTGCCTTTGCCTGTTCCCTCATTTGTTCCATTAACCATGGTCCTTGTATTACATCAGCAAAGCCCGGATAGTTTTCAACATCAGTTGTAATAGTTAATTGGCCACCCGGTTGCATACCAGCAACTAACATTGGTTTAAGCATAGCTCTCGCAGCATAAACTGCAGCAGTATAACCAGCTGGCCCTGATCCAATTATTAACACTTTTGTATGTTTAGTTGGTTTTTCACTCATACAGGTCTATATAGTAAATAATGAGCAAATTAAAAGGTATATTATTGACTGAGGGCATGCATGGCATGCTTAGCCAAGTAGAGGGCTTAGCTAAAGCTCTTGATATTGATTTTACTCACCACATGGTTGAACTAAAAAGTTTATGGAGTTTGATTCCGCCAAAATTTACTCCAATTTCTCAAAATGTTTACAAAAAAATAAATTATTTAGATTTTGATATAATAATTTCTTGTGGAAGAAAAAGTATAATTCCATCAATCCATTTAAAAAGTATTTCAAATAAAAAAGTTTTTAATATTCATATACAAGATCCCAAAATTAACTTTGATTATTTTGATTTTATTATAGCGCCTGAACATGACGGAATTAATGGTCAAAATGTAATAAATACTAAAGGAGCAATTCATTATCTTACAAAAGCTGACATAGAGGAGAATAAGGATTATCTAAACTCATTTATAAAAAAAGATGACAGAAAAATTTGGTGCTTAATTATAGGTGGACCCACAAAATACTACGATTATTCAACAAAAAATATGAAACATATTTTCTCAATTTTCTACAAGCTTTTAAAGAAACATGATTTTCAACTTGTTGTAATCCCGTCAATGAGAACCCCATTAAATACTATTCATTATGCAAAAGAATTTTTTGGTGAAAATCATACAGTCATCATGGACGTTGATAAAAAGGCTTACTTATCTGCTTTAGCTATTTCAGAAAAAATTACAGTTACTTGTGATTCTAGTTCAATGATTTCTGAGGCTGCTTTAACAGGAAAGCCTATTTATATTGCAAATATTTTACCTAAAAAAAATGATATCAGGTTTCAGAAATTTAGAAATTTATTTAGAGAATTAAATATTACTAGAAATCTTGGAGAAGATATAGAAAATTGGAACTACCAAAGTCTTGATGAAACTAATAGAGTTGCAGAAATTATAAAAGAAAAAATAAATAATTAATGTCATTTTTAAATTCAATACTTAACTACTCAAAAAAATTTGATAATCCATTTGAACATTGGGAATTAAATAAACCCCTTACCGATGATCAAATAAATGAGATAATAAGTGCAGATATATCTGACCCAGCAAAACATAATCTTAATTATGATGGCACCAGAGCCATCGATGGTGGAGAAGGAAAATTTAGAGAAGGAATTTCAAATGGTGGAAAAGCTTTAAAATTTAGATGTTTTATAACACATGAAAATACTAAAGAATTTCCAGGATTAACGGGTCTTATTAAAGAACTTCAGAGCAAAGAAACCCATCACAAAATCTCTAAATTGATAAATAAAGATTTATCAAATTCTTTTGTGAGAGTTGAGGTAATATGTGATCGAGAGGGTTTTTGGCTAAAACCACACTGTGATATTAAAGAAAAACTAATGTCATGCTTATTGTTTGTGAATAAACATGATGAAAGTGAAGAACTTGGAACAGATTTTTATGATAGTGATTTGAAGTTAATTAAAACATTACCTTATAAAGATAATTATGGATATTTTTTTTCCAGTGGACCCAATACTTGGCATGGTATGGAAAAGAAAGAAATAATTAAAGAGAGAAGATGTCTGCAAATAAATTATGTAACATTTAAAACAGATTGGAAAGTTGATTAATTTTCTTGGAGAGCTTTTACTTTAAGTTTTTTTGTTTTTAATGCATTTATTGCTTCCAAAAATGAATATGCTGTAGACATGTTAGTGCAATAAGGAATTTTATTAGCTAAAGTCCCTCTTCTAAGTGCTCTTGCATCACTAATTCTATTTTCACTATTTCCTCCACCAGTGTTAATTACCAATGATATTTTTTTAGAATTTAGGATATCTACAATGTGAGGTTTACCGCTACTTACTTTGTTAATTTTTCTGCATCTCATACCATTCTTAATTAAAATATCTGCAGTTCCCTTAGTTGCGGATAGTGTAAATCCAAGTTTTAATAATCTCTGTGCAACTCCAACAATTTCTTGTTTATGAGAGTCTTTGACTGATAAAAATGCTAAACCTTTTGTTGGTAATGAATTTGCTGCAGCTATTTGACTTTTGGCTATTGCCATACCAAAGTCATCATCAAAGCCCATTACTTCTCCAGTAGATTTCATTTCTGGTCCAAGCAATAGATCACTATCTGGAAATTTATTGAATGGAAATACTGCTTCTTTTACTGCATATTTTTTATTAGTTTTATATTTTAATTTGTACTTTGAAAGTTTTTCTCCTGCCATTATTCTGGATGCAATTTTAGCTAGCGGAACCCCATTAGCCTTTGAGACAAATGGCACTGTCCTACTTGCTCTGGGATTTACCTCTATTACAAATATTTCATCTTTTTTTATTGCGAATTGAATATTTAAAAGCCCCTTTACCTTTAGTGCTAATGCTAATTTTCTAGTTTGGATTTTAATTTCTTTTAAAAGATTATCTTTGATAGAAACTGGGGGCAGACAACAAGCGGAGTCTCCAGAATGTACTCCCGCCTCTTCAATGTGTTGCATGATACCCGCAACATAAACATCTTTACCATCAGAGATAGCATCCACATCAACTTCCATTGCGTGATCTATAAATTTATCAATTAAAATAGGATTTTGTTCTGAGGCTTTAAAAGCTTCATTAATAAACTTTTTAAGTTGGCTTTTATCATGAACAATTTCCATTGCTCTTCCACCTAAAACATATGAAGGTCTAACAACAACAGGTAGTCCAATTTTTTCACTTATTTTAATTGCTTGATCAAATTTGTTAGCAATTCCACTTTCTGCTTGTTTTAGATTTAATTTGATTAAAAGATCTCTAAATCTATCTCTATCTTCTGCTAAATCAATTGAACTGTATTGAGTACCAAGTATTGGTAAATTATTTTCATTTAAAAATTTTGCCAACTTAATTGGAGTTTGACCTCCAAATTGAGCGATAACTCCAATAAGATTTCCTCTAGATTTTTCTTTTAGAATAATATTTTGAACGTATTCCTCTATAAGAGGCTCAAAGTATAGCCTATCACTCGTATCATAATCTGTTGAAACAGTTTCAGGGTTACAATTAACCATAATTGTTTCAAATCCAGCATCTTTTAATGAAAAACTCGCCTGACAACAGCAATAATCAAACTCTATTCCTTGCCCAATTCTATTTGGACCTCCTCCAAGAATTATAATTTTTTTCTTATTGCTTGGATCTGCCTCACATTCAGAATTTAGTGAAAAATTTCTTTGGTATGTTGAATACATATATGGAGTAAAAGATTTAAATTCAGCTGCACAAGTATCTACTTTTTTGAAAACAGGTAAAACTTTAAGGGCAACTCTTTTTGATCTTACAATTTTCTCTTTAATTCCAGTTAATTTTGATAATTTTTTGTCGGAAAATCCAATAGATTTTATTCTATTAAATTCATTATAAGTTTTAGGAATTCCTTTTTTGATTATATTTTTTTCTTCATCAATTAGATCCTTAATTTGATTTAAGAACCATGGATCAACCTTAGATAATTTATATATTGTCTTTAGGGAAATATTATTCCTAAAAGCTTCAGCAATTAATACTAGTCTATTTGGAATACTAACTCTTAAATTTTTTAAAATTTCTTTTTTTGAGTAGACGAAAATATTGTCTAATCCAGAAAATCCAGTTTCTAAAGAAACTAGAGCTTTTTGTAAAGATTCTTTAAAGTTTCTACCAATTGCCATTGCTTCACCCACAGATCTCATAGAAGTCCCAAGCACAGCTTTAGTGTCAGAAAATTTTTCAAATGTAAATCTAGGTATTTTTGTTACCACATAATCAATTGTTGGTTCAAATGAAGCTGGAGTTACCTTTGTTATTTCATTTTTTAATTCATCAAGAGTATAACCAACTGCAAGTTTAGCAGCTACTTTTGCAATTGGAAAACCAGTAGCTTTAGATGCTAATGCTGAGGATCTTGACACTCTTGGGTTCATCTCAATTATTACCATTCTTCCGTTTTTAGGGTTAATTGCAAATTGAACATTCGATCCTCCAGTCTCTACACCTATTTTTCGAAGACAAGCTATCGATGCATTTCTCATTACTTGATACTCTTTATCTGTGAGTGTTAATGCTGGTGCTACTGTAATAGAGTCACCGGTATGTATTCCCATTGGATCTACATTTTCTATAGAACAAATAATTATGCAGTTGTCATTTCTGTCTCTGACAACTTCCATCTCAAACTCTTTCCATCCCTCTAAAGACTCCTCAATTAAAACTTGATTTTGAGGTGACTCATTCATTCCATTTCTAACAAGTTTAAAGAATTCTTTTTTACTTTTTGCAATTCCTCCACCTAATCCACCCAATGTGAATGAAGGTCTTATAATTACTGGTAAACCAATTTCTTTTAAAAATTTAGATGCATCCTTAAAATTATTTAAGATCTTTGATTTAGGTAGATCTAAACCAATGTCAGACATATTTTTCCTAAATTTTTTACGATCCTCTGCATTTTCTATTGCTTTGGACTTTGCACCAATTAATTCAATTTTGTATTTTTTTAGCAGTCCAGCTTTTTCTGCACTTATTGCTAAATTTAATGCTGTTTGCCCTCCCATTGTTGGTAAAATTGCATTAGGTTTTTCTTTTTTAATAACTTCTTCTAGAACAGGAATTGTAATTGGCTCAATATAGGTTTTATCAGCAACTCCAGGATCAGTCATAATAGTTGCAGGATTTGAATTTATTAAAACTACCTCGAAACCTTCATCTTTAAGAGCCTTACAAGCTTGTGTACCTGAGTAATCAAATTCACATGCTTGTCCAATTATTATTGGGCCTGCACCAATGACTAATATTTTTTTAATGTCTTTTCTTTTTGGCATATCTTTTTACATCTTTAATAAAATTGTTGAATAAATATTGGCTATCTTGTGGTCCAGGATTTGCTTCTGGATGATATTGAACAGAGAAGACAGGTTTATTTTTTAACCTTATTCCTTCAATAGTGTCATCAAAAAGTGATTTATGAGTAATTTGTATATTTTTAGATAAGTTTTTTTCTATAACAACAAAGCCATGATTTTGACTTGTGATTTCAACTGAATTTGTAATTAAATTTTTGACTGGATGATTTGCACCTCTATGGCCTAATTTCATTTTTTTTGTTTTTGCATTTAATGCTAAAGCTAAAATTTGATGACCAAGGCAAATTCCAAAAATAGGATAATTCGATTTTATTAATTTTTTTACAATATTAATTGCATATTTTCCGGTTGCTGCTGGATCTCCAGGACCATTAGATAAAAAAATACCATCTGGATTAAGTTTCATAATTTCATCAGCTGTTTTTTTACAAGAAACCACTTTTACTTCACAGTTATAATTAGAAAAATATCTTAGAATATTTTTCTTTATTCCATAATCAATTGCAACAATTTTAAATTTAGTTTTAATATTTTTTTCATAACCAACTTTCTTTTTCCAAGTTTTAAAACCTTTCCATATATAATTTTTTGTTGTTGATACCTCTTTTGCTAAATCAAGACCATTTAAGCCAGGCCACTTTATTGACATATTGATTAGTTTTTTAACGTTGAATTTGCCGTTTTTGCTATTTGAAATAGTACCCTTTGGAGCCCCTTTATCTCTAATAAAGTTTGTTAAGCTTCTAGTATCTAATCCAGTTAATCCAACAATTTTATTTTTTTTAAGCCACTCATCTAAGGTCTTTAAAGCTCTATAATTTGATGGAGATGTTATTTCAGAATTAAATATAACACCTTTCGTCCAAACTTTATCTGATTCTAAATCTTCATTATTGGTTCCAACATTTCCAATATGAGGAAATGTGAAGTTTATGATTTGCCCAGCATATGAAGGGTCTGATATAATCTCCTGATATCCTGTTAAAGATGTATTAAAACACACTTCACCAGTTGAAGTTCCCTGATATCCAAGACCAATGCCTCTAAAAACTAGCTTATTATCAAGAACTAAAATACCTGTTGGAAATTTATGTTTAATTGCAATTTTATTTTTTTGTTTTTTGTTCAATTACAACTCATGAGTTAAAGGTCTATACAATAAAACCTTTTTTTGCGCAACACATCTAATGTATATTTTGTAAAAAAAATATTTTTCTTTTTGAAGAATATTCTTAATACGCTAAAATTAAATATGCCACTTAGAGAAAGTATAGAGTCAGACTACAAAACAACTTTAAAAGCTAAAGATAAAAATAAAATATCAACTTACAGGTTAATATTATCTGGGATTAAGGATTTGGATATTAACAATAGATCTGGGTCAGAAAAAAAACAAACAGATGATGAGGATATTAAGAAACTATTGAAAAAAAATGATTAAACAACGTAGCGAATCAATTGAATTGTATAAAAAAAATAATCGCAAGGATCTCCAGGAAATAGAGGAACAAGAAGTGGGAGTAATTAGTCAATATTTACCTAAACAGATTAGCGAAGAGGATACCAAGAAAATTTGTGAAGAAGTTATTAAATCAACAGGCGCAAACTCAATAAAGGATATGGGAAAAGTTATGGGTGAATTAAAGAAAAATAATCCCGACAGTATTGATTTTTCAAAAGCAGGAGCAATTATTAAAGAATTATTAAATCAAAAATGAAATACCCAAAAGAGTACTTACAAGAAATAAAAACTAGATTAAAAATTTCAACTGTAGTTTCAAAAACAGTTAGTTTAAAAAAGAGGGGAAAGGAATATGTTGGCCTTTCACCATTTAAGACTGAAAAAACACCATCATTCACAGTGAATGATGAAAAGGAATTTTATCATTGCTTTAGTACTACAGAGCATGGAAACATTTTTGATTTTGTAATGAAAACGCAAAATCTTAAATTTGGTGAGTCAGTCAAATATTTAGCAAATTTAGCAGGGATGAGGCCTTATACATTTTCGAAAGAGGATGAGATCAGAGAGGAAAAGTGGAACAAATATAAATTGATTTATGCAAAATATGTTGAATTTTATCATCAAGGTCTTTTTAAAAACCCTTTAGCAAAAGAAGCAAAGGATTATTTAAAAAATAGAAATTTAACTATTGAAGAAGTAAAGAAATTTAAAATTGGATATGTTTCAAATGATGAAAACTTTAAAGAGGAGATTTTTAAAGAATTTACTGAGAGTGAAATCAAAGAAACAGGATTATTTTATTTCGACGAAAACAAAAAAAAATACATAGATAGGTTTAGAGACAGAGTAATTTTTCCAATAAATAATATTTCAGGTGATCCAATAGCTCTTGGAGGTAGAATATTAAAAGATAATAAATACCTTGCCAAGTATATTAATTCACCAGAGACTCCATTTTTCAAAAAAAGGATCCAATCTTTATAATCTAGATTTTACAAGAAAACTTTCAAACAATATTGATAACATATTTCTTGTTGAAGGTTATATGGATGTGGTTGGTCTTAGTAAAAATAAAGTGGAAAATGTAGTTGCAAATCTGGGCACTTCTTTAACTACAAGACAAATATTAACTCTTAATCAATTTTTTCAACATATCACTGTTTGTTTTGATGGTGATGAAAGTGGATATAAAGCAGCTTTAAGAGCAGCAGAAAATTCTATTATTGAATTAAAACCCGAAAAGGAAATTTCGTTTTTATTTTTACCTGATAAACATGATCCAGATAGTTTTGTTAATGAAAAGGGAAAGGATTTTTTTGAAGACTTTTCTAAAAATAACTCTGTTCCTATTCATAAATTTATATTTAATCACTATTCTAAAGAAATGAATGATAACCCCTCATCAAGAGCTATTTTTGAAAAAAAATTAAGATCAATTTCATCA
>CACGVB010000012.1 GCA_902576395.1 uncultured Pelagibacteraceae bacterium | reverse complement strand
AGAAATTTACTAAAGGTACAGTTGGAGAAGAATTCTGGATTTATTTACAACTTAAGACAATTGCTGATATTGGTATCATTGGATTACCCAATGCAGGAAAATCTAGCTTATTAGCATCATTAACAAGTGCCACTCCTAAAATTGCAAATTATAAATTTACAACTTTAAATCCAAATCTAGGTGTTGCAATGTATGACGATAAAGAGATAACTTTAGCAGATATTCCAGGATTAATTGAGGGAGCACATCAAGGAACAGGATTAGGTATTAAATTTTTAAAACATATTGAAAGATGCAAAGCACTTTTGCATCTAATTGATGTATCAGAAAATGATTTAATTAACTCATATCTTCAAGTGAGGGATGAAATGGGTAAATATAGTTCAGAGTTATTAAAAAAGCAGGAAATAATAGTGTTTAACAAAATAGACCTAATTGATGAGAATGAAATAAAAGAAAAAATAAAAGATTTTGAAAAAATTATCAAGAAATCCGCTTTTACAACATCAACACTCGATAAAAAATCAGTATCTGATATTAAATCAACATTGCTTAATTATGTATCTTAAAGATTCAAAGACTGTCGTTATAAAAATTGGATCATCTTTATTGATTAATGACAAAAAAATTATCAGAGAAAAATGGTTGTCAGAGTTTGCAAAAGATATTCAACATCTTCAAAAATTAAAAAAAAATATAATTTTGGTTAGTTCAGGAGCAATTGCTTTAGGATGTAAAAAATTAAAATTAAGTAAAAAAAAATTGAAACTTGATAAAAGTCAGGCAGTAGCATCAATCGGCCAAATTGAGTTAATGAATCTTTTTAAAAAAACTTTTAATAAGTCAAAAATCAATCTTTCTCAAATTTTGTTAACACTTGAAGATACAGAAAAAAGAAGAAGGGCTATTAATGCAAAAAGGACTTTTGAGAATTTATTTAGTCTTGGTTTTATTCCAATAGTAAATGAAAATGATAGTATAGCCACTTCTGAGATTAAGTATGGTGATAATGACAGACTAGCTTCTAGGGTTGCACAAATATCAAGTGCAGATTGTTTAATTTTATTATCTGACGTAAGTGGTCTTTACTCAAAAGATCCAAAATTAGACAAAAAAGCTAAATTAATTCGTGAAATTAAAAATATTGACCAAAATGTAGAAAAGTTAGCAACAAATAAATCTGGAGAATTTGGATCTGGTGGAATGAAAACGAAGATTGATGCTGCTAAAATTTGTCAATTCTCAGGATGCCATATGGCGATTGCTAATGGCTTAATACGTAGACCAATTCAAAAAATTTTAACTGAAAATATATGTACTTGGTTTTTGCCTAAAATTTCAAAATTAGATGCGAGAAAAAAGTGGATCATAAGCTCAGTTTCTCCAAAGGGAAAAATAATTATTGATGAAGGTGCATTATTAGCTTTGAATAATGGGAAAAGTTTACTAGCCGCGGGGATTAAGGATGTTCAAGGCAGTTTCAGCAAAGGTGATCATATCAAAATTCTAAACAATAATATGACGGAATTTGCTAGAGGATTAAGCAGTTTCTCCTCGGATGAAATCTTGAAAATTAAAGGGAAGCACTCTAATAAAATAAATGATATTTTAGGTTATATTTCAAAATCAGAAGTTATTCATAAAGATGATATGGTATTAATCAAATGAGTAAAAACTTAGAAAAAATTGGTACAAATGCGAAAATTGCTTTTCAAAACAAAATAAGTAATAAAAAAAAAAATAAAGTATTAAATTATTACATTCAACTTATTAAAAAAAACCAAAATAAAATTTTAGTCGAAAACACAAAAGATATAAAAATAGCCAAATCTAAAAAACTTAAAGAAAATTTAATTAAAAGACTTGCTCTTAATAATGACAAAATAAGCTCAATTATTAAATCAATCGAAACTATTGCAAAATTTAAGGATCCAGTAGATGTTGATATAGAAACCTGGAAAAGACCAAACGGTTTAAAAATAAAGAAAGTATCAATTCCGATTGGTATTATTGGTGTAATTTATGAAAGTAGACCAAATGTAACTTCGGATGTATCTACACTTTGTTTTAAATCTGGGAACTGCGTAATCCTAAGAGGAGGATCAGAGTCTTACTTTAGTAATAAAATTTTAGCTAATCTTTTTAGAAAATCATTAGAAAAATACAAAATAAATAAGAATTTTGTTCAGTTTATAGAGAATAAAAATAGAAAACTGGTCGACTACATGCTGTCAAAAATGTCAAAATATATAGATGTTATTATTCCAAGAGGTGGGAAAAGTCTTGTAAAAAAAGTTCAAGATTTATCCTCTGTTCCTGTAATTGGACACCTTGAAGGTATGTGTCATACTTATATTGATAAAGATGCAAATCTTTCAATGGCAAAAAAAATATTAATCAATGCTAAATTACGTAATACTAGTATTTGTGGAGCTACCGAGACACTTTTAATACATAAAAATAAATCAAAAAACGTAAATGAGATATTAAATGAACTTACCAAGAGAGATTGTTTTATTTATGCTGATAGAAAAATTTCTAAATTGTTTAACGGAAATTCAAAATTAGCAAATAATAAAACATGGTCGAAGGAACATTTATCTGCAAAAATTTCTGTAAAACTAGTAAATAATATTAATGATGCAGTAAAACATATTAATAAATATGGAACAATGCATACTGATGCGATAATTACAAATAATAAAATTTCTGCAAAATTTTTTATAAAAAATATTAAAAGTTCGATCGCTATTCACAATTCTTCAACTCAGTATGCTGATGGAGGAGAATTTGGTTTTGGAGGTGAAGTTGGAATTTCAACAAACAAACTTCCACCAAGAGGTCCTGTTGGACTAAACCAGCTAGTTAGTTACAAATATGAGATATATGGGTCTGGACAAACAAGAAAATAAAAAAAAAATTGGTATTCTTGGAGGCACCTTTGATCCAGCACATAAAGGACATTTAAGTATCTCTAAAGAGGCAAAAAAAAGATACAATATTGATAAGATTATTTGGGCAGTTACCAAAAAAAATCCATTTAAAGAGAAAAGTAGTTTAAGTTTAGATAAAAGAATAAATTTTGCAAAAAAAATTTCTAAAAAAAATTCATTTATAAAAGTAAAATATTTTGAGGATAAAATTAAATCAAATAGAACAATTGACCTGATAAAGCATATTAAAAAAAATAATAAAAAGACCGATATTTATTTCATAATGGGAGCAGATAGTTTAATTAATTTTCATAAATGGAAAAACTCTGATTTAATTTCATCTATTTGTAACATTCTAGTATTTGATAGAGACAGATATAAGGCCAAATCATTAAGTTCTAGAAGCTTTAAAAAGTATAGCAAGAAAAGCTTAAAATTTATAAAATTTAATAAGGTCAATATTTCATCTTCTAAATTAAGAAAAATTTGATACTCTTTTAATAATTAATGGACAAAATCTCTACTCTTCACAAAGATGTGGTCAATCTCTTAGATGCAAATAAAGCCCTAGATATTGTTTCAATAGATTTAGATGGAAAATCATCAATAGCGGATCAAATGATAATCGCTAGCGGGACGTCTTCAAGACATATCCAAGCTTTATCAGAGCAAGTATATGAATACTTAAAAAAAAATGGTGTAAGCAATTGTAAAATTGAAGGAAGAGAAAGTAGTGATTGGAAACTTGTAGATGGAATTGATCTTATTATTCATATTTTCAATCCTGAAAAAAGAAAATTTTATGAATTAGAAAAAATATGGTCTGAATTAATTCCTAAAGAAAAAGTAATTATATGATGAAAAAACCTAAAACATATTTTTTATCATTATTTATTTATTTTTTTGTAACTAGTATTGTTGCCGTATCAGAAGAGAATGATATTTATAAAAAAATAGATGTTTTTTCGGAAGTCTTAGATAAAATTAATAAAGAATTTGTTGATGAGGTAAACCAAAGTGATGCAATGGATGCTGCAATCAACGGTGTTCTTCAATCCTTAGATCCTTATTCTGCTTATATGTCACCAGACTCTTATCAAAGTATGCAAACAGAAACGAGCGGAGAATTTGGAGGACTAGGAATTGAAGTGAGCATGGAAGCTGGGGTAATAAAGGTAATAACACCAATGGATGATTCACCTGCGGCTGAAGCAGGAGTTAAAGCTGGTGATTATATTGTAAGAATTAATGATATTCAGGTTCAAGGTAAATCTTTAAGTGAAGCAGTTGACATAATGAGGGGTCCTGTTGGATCAGATATTGAAATAACAGTTAGAAGAAGGGGTGAACGAAAGGCATTAGTTTTTAATATTACTAGAGAAAAAATTAAAGTTTCATCAGTAAAATCTGAGATATTAGGTAATCAAACTGGTTATTTAAGACTTACTTCTTTTAATGAAAACAGTAGTGGTCAAATTAGAGATAAAATTAAAGAGTTTAAAAAAAATGAAAATGTTAAAAATTATATTTTAGATTTAAGAAATAATCCTGGTGGACTACTTTCTCAGGCAATTAAAATTACAGATTTTTTTATAGATAGCGGAGAAATTGTTTCAACAAAAAGTAAAAGAAAATATGAAAGTAGAAAATTCTTTGCAAGAAAAGGTGATATATTAGATGGAGATACAATTGTTGTCCTAATAAATTATGGTTCAGCATCTGCATCTGAAATTGTAGCAGGGGCGCTAAAGGATCATAAAAGAGCAATAATAATTGGAGAAAATAGCTATGGTAAAGGCTCTGTACAATCAATCATTCCTCTCAAAAATAAAGGTGCAATAAGATTGACTGTATCTAAATATTATCTTCCATCAGGAAAATCTATATCAGAAATAGGTGTCTCGCCTGATATTGAGGTAGCTGAAGGATCTGATGACTTTAGGTTTAATACTGATACAGACAATCAACTTCAATTTGCTCTAGAGCTTTTAAACGGCTAAAATGAAAGAGAAATATAAAAATTTACCACTTAGAAGTGGTGTTGGGATAGTTGTTTTAAATAAAGAAAACAAAATTTTTGTTGCAAAAAGAATAGATAATAAAAAAAACTTTTGGCAAATGCCACAAGGTGGGGTTGATAAGGGTGAAGACTTTTATGAGGCTGCAATTAGAGAATTAAAAGAAGAAACTAGTATTAAATCAGTAAGTTTAATTAAAAAAATTGATGGCTTACTTGCCTACCACTTACCAAATGAATTATTAGGAATTATTTGGAAAGGTAAATTTAAAGGTCAAAAACAACAATGGTATATAATGAGATTTAATGGTGATGAAAAAGAAATCAATATTAATACAAAACATCCAGAATTTCTTGAATGGAGATGGGTAGATCCAGATAAAATTACCGAACTTGTGGTAGAATTTAAACTACATGTATACGAAAAAATTCTAGAAGAAGTAAAAAAAATTTTAGTTAATTGATTTTAATGCTTCAAGTTTTTGATCAAGTAAATATTTTTCCTGATCATTTATATCAGACTTATTAAGTTCTTCCTCAGCAGATTTCTGAATTTCTGAAATTTTTTCTTTATCAATGTCTTTTAAATTTAAAATAAGACTTGTAAGTATAGAAAGATTATTATCTTTAAATTCAATTATTCCATCATTTACGTAAAAACTTTCCTCGCCAGACTTTGAAAATATTTTAATTATTCCTGGTTTTAAAAAAGAAATAATAGAAATATGGTCTTTTAAAATCCCTATCTCACCTTCAAATGCAGGAACAACTACCTCGGTGACATCATTTTTTGATAAAAATGATTTTTCAGGGTTTACTATTTCTACAGAATATTCTTCGCTCATTATGCAGCAGCTTCGTTAGCTAAACTCTCAGCTTTTTGAATAGCTTCTTCAATAGTACCAACCATATAAAATGCAGCTTCTGGTAAGTGATCATATTCACCTTTGCAAATAGCATCAAAGCCTTTGATAGTTGACTCTAAATCTACAAGCTTACCTGGCGAGCCAGTAAATACTTCAGCTACAAAGAAAGGTTGAGAAAGAAATCTTTGTATTTTTCTAGCTCTAGCTACAACTAATTTATCCTCTTCTGACAATTCATCCATACCTAAAATTGCGATAATATCTTGTAAAGATTTATAAGTTTGCAGAACTTTTTGTACTTCTCTAGCAACTCTATAATGTTCGTCACCAACTATTCTAGGATCTAAAATTCTAGACGTTGAGTCTAATGGATCTACCGCTGGGTAAATTCCAATTTCAGCAATCTGTCTAGAAAGTACCGTTGTTGCATCTAAGTGAGCAAATGAAGTTGCAGGTGCAGGGTCAGTTAAGTCGTCTGCAGGTACATAAATTGCCTGAACAGATGTAATTGAACCTTTGTTCGTTGTTGTAATTCTTTCCTGTAAGTTACCCATATCAGTTGCTAATGTTGGTTGATATCCTACAGCTGAAGGTATTCTACCAAGCAATGCAGAGACCTCAGATCCTGCTTGTGTAAACCTAAATATATTATCAACGAAGAATAACACATCTTGACCTTCTTGATCTCTAAAATACTCAGCAACAGTTAATCCAGTTAAAGCAACTCTCGCTCTTGCACCTGGAGGCTCGTTCATTTGTCCATAAACTAATGCTGCTTTAGAACCTTCCCCATCAGTTTTAATAACACCTGAATCTATCATTTCATGGTAAAGGTCATTTCCCTCTCTAGTTCTTTCTCCTACTCCTGCAAAAACTGAAAATCCACCATGAGCTTTTGCAACGTTATTAATCAATTCCATAATTAAAACAGTTTTACCAACTCCAGCTCCACCAAATAAACCAATTTTACCACCTTTTGCATAGGGTGCTAAAAGATCAATAACCTTTATTCCTGTGACAAGTATTTCAGTTTCTGTTGATTGATCATTAAATTCTGGTGCAGCTCTGTGAATTGGCCAATTATCTGAACTTTTAACTTCTCCTCTTTCATCAATAGGCTCACCAATCACATTTATAATTCTTCCAAGAGTCTCTGGTCCTACGGGGACTTTAATTGGAGCAGCTGTGTCTGTTACCTCGTCTCCTCTTTTAAGACCTTCTGTTGCATCCATTGCAATTGTTCTAACACTTGACTCCCCTAAGTGTTGTGCAACTTCTAAAACTAATCTATTTCCACCGTTGTCGCACTCTAGTGCAGTTAAAATTTCTGGTAGTTCTCCATCAAATTTTACGTCTACTACCGCCCCAATGATCTGTGTTATTTGTCCTTTTCTCATAATTATAAACTTTCTGCTCCTGAAATTATTTCTATTAACTCTTTAGTAATTGCTGCCTGACGACTTCTATTATACTCAATAGTAAGTTTGTCAACCATTTCACCTGCGTTTCTGGTTGCATTGTCCATTGCACTCATTCTTGAACCTTGCTCGCTAGCTGAATTCTCTAACATCGCTTTAAAAATCTGAGTTGAAATGTTTTTAGGTAACAAGTTGCTCAATATTTCATCTTCTTCAGGTTCAAATTCATAGTTATCTTCTAATGAATTTTCCTCTTTTTCAGATGTTTTTAAAGGAATGATTTGTTGTTCTTGTGGAATTTGAGTAATTACATTCTTAAATTGGTTATAAAAAATTGCACATACATCAAATTCATTTTTATCAAATTTTTCTATAACTATCTTACCAACTTTGTCAGCATCAAAATAATTTACATTTTTTGATTCTTTAAAAGATATTCTCTCTATAATATTATCACCATAAAGACGTTTAAGTTGATCATAACCTTTGGTTCCGACTGTAATAATTTTTAGAGTTTTTCCCTCATCTAAAATTTTTTGAAAATATAATTTAGCTTTTTTTATAATATTTGTGTTAAAACCCCCACAAAGACCTCTATCAGATGTCATTACAACACATAAATGTACTTTATCTTCTCCGGTGCCAGATAAAAGTTTTGGAGCATTATCTATATCTGAGATACCATTTGATAAGTTTAAAATAATATTATTCATTTTATCTGAGTAAGGTCTGCCTTTTTCTGCACTTTCCTGGGCTCTTCTAAGTTTTGCAGCAGCAACCATTTTCATTGCCTTGGTAATCTTTTGTGTAGACTTAACACTTGATATCCTTTTTTTTAGATCGTCTAAACTAGCCATTATTTTTTATGAGTTAAAATCTTTCTTAAGTTGTAAAATAATCTCATTCAATTCTTTCTCTTTATCATCTTCAAGTTTCCCTGAAGCTGTGATTGACTCAATGATATCTGGCTTTTCAGCTTTACATTTTTCAATAATTTTATTCTCAAAACTTGAAATATCCTTTTGTTCAATATCATCAAGATGTCCTCTAACTCCACAAAATACAGAAATGACTTGTTCTGCAACTGTCATGGGAGAATATTGGTTTTGCTTTAATAGTTCAGTTAATTTTGAACCTCGGTTGAGTAATTTTTGAGTAGATGCATCAAGGTCTGAACCAAACTGTGCAAATGCTGCCATTTCTCGATATTGAGCCAATTCTAATTTCATCGACCCTGAAACTTTTTTCATGGCCTTTGTCTGGGCAGAGGATCCTACTCTTGATACAGATAAACCAACGTTAATTGCTGGTCTTATACCTTGGTTAAAAAGTTCAGTTTCAAGGAAAATTTGTCCATCAGTAATTGAGATCACATTTGTTGGTATAAATGCAGAAACGTCACCTCCTTGAGTCTCAATGATTGGAAGAGCTGTCAAAGAACCACCTCCATGTTCATCACCTAATTTTGCTGCTCTTTCAAGTAATCTACTATGTAAATAAAATACATCGCCAGGATACGCCTCTCTTCCAGGGGGTCTTCTTAACAATAGTGACATTTGTCTATAAGCTACCGCTTGTTTTGATAAATCATCATATATTATTAAAGCATGCATTCCATTATCTCTAAAATATTCACCCATAGTACATCCAGTGTATGGAGCTAAAAACTGAAGTGGTGCTGCATCTGATGCTGTTGCTGCAACTATTGTTGTGTATTCCATTGCACCAGCTTCTTCTAATGTTTTTTCGATCTGTCTAACTGTAGATCTTTTTTGACCCACGGCCACATAAATACAATATAATTTTTTCTTCTCATCACCTGACTCATTAATTTTTTTCTGGTTTATAATAGCGTCAATAGCCACTGCTGTTTTACCAGTTTGTCTATCTCCAATAATTAATTCTCTTTGTCCTCTTCCAATTGGAACCAGACTATCAATTGATTTGAGACCAGTCTGCATTGGTTCACTAACAGATTTACGTGGAATTATACCTGGAGCTTTGACTTCAACCCTACTTCTTTTTAAGTTTTTATCTAATGCACCTTTTCCATCAATTGGATTTCCCAAACCATCAACTACTCTACCAAGCAATTCTTTTCCAACTGGTGTATCAACAATCGCACCAGTTCTTTTTACAGTATCACCTTCTTTAACAGCTTTATCATCACCAAAAATTACAACACCTACATTTTCACTTTCCAAGTTTAATGCCATTCCTTTGGAACCATCAGAGAATTCCACCATTTCTCCAGCTTGAACATTATCTAATCCATATATTCTTGCTATACCATCTCCTACTGATAAAACTTGACCAACTTCTGTAACTTCAGCTTTATCTCCAAACTTTTTAATTTGTTCTTTTAATATTTTTGTAACTTCTGAAGGATTTATTTCCATTTAAGCCTCTATCATTGTATTTTCGATTTGTTGTAATTTATTTTTAATAGAGGTGTCTACCATAATACTACCAACTTGTATTACTAGACCTCCAATTAAACTTTTATCATATTTATAGTCTAATTTTATTTTCGCGTTAAAATTTTGAGACAATTCATCTTTTATTTTATTTACTTGTTCTCCTGATAATTCTTTAGAAGAAATTAGTTCAGCTTTTACTTCTCCTCTTTTTTTTGAACAAGTGTCAACAAAATCTTGTAGAATTGTTCTTACATAAAAAAATCTTCTTTTAGATATAAGAAAACCTAAAAATTTTGATAGTAAAGAGTTTAATTTATAATTATCAGTAATCTTATTGATTACATCATGAAGTTCATTTACAGAATTAGTTGGATCTTTTATTAATAAACTAAAATCTTTGCTATCATCTATTAATTTTAATAAAGATATTGATTGTACTTCAACTTCATCTATTGAATTATTTTCTTTAGCTAATTCATATAGTGCTAAAGAATATCTACCTGCTGTAGTAACTGAAAAACTGTTATTTTTGCTCAATTTTGACTCTTTATTTTAGAAGATTTTTTGGATTAAGTAGCATATGCGTTAGATGTCTTCAAGCATCAGATTAACAATTTAATATCTATTTTGTCTCTTAATTAAAGGATATTGGATCAACATCAACCGTCAGTTTTATTTCGCTGGATAATTTGTGCTTATTTAATATTCCAGCCAACTTATTTTGTATTTTCGACCCCTTTTTTGACCTTATTAAAAGCCTTTGTCTATATTTTCCTTTAACTCTATAAATAGGTGCATTCACAGGCCCTAAAACTTTATCATCGAGAGAATTTAAGAGCACTAGTTTTAAATTTTGAGACTCTTCTTCTAATTTATTTTCGTTCGAGGCAGTGAGTATTAATGAAATAAATCTTTCAAATGGTGGAAGATTATTTTTTTCTCTTAACTTTAATTCATTTTCTAAAAAAATAAATGGGTCATGGTGAGTAATTTGACTTATAATATTTTTATTAATACCAAGAGTTTGAAAATATACTTTAGCAGGTTTGCCAGTCCTTCCTGCTCTTCCAGATAACTGGTGGTAAAGTTGAAGATTTTTTTCAGCTGTTCTAAGATCGTGTCCATTAGATGTTAAATCAATATCTAGAACAACAATGCAATTTAAATTTGGAAAATGAAAACCTTTTGAAATTAATTGTGTCCCAATTAAAATATCAACTTCACCATTCACTATACTTTCAAGTTTATCTTTGGATGATTTTTTGTTCATGGTGTCGCTTGAAAAAATAGATATTTTTTTGTCAGGAAATAATATCTTTACTTCCTCTGCGATTCTTTCTACGCCTGGGCCACTAAAAACAAAATCACAGGTATTTCCTTTACTACAATTTCTATTTAATTTACTTTTGAAACCACAATAATGACAAAGTAAAACATTTTTACCTTTATGATATACTAAATTTATTGAACAGTTAGGGCAGGCATATACTTTTACGCAATTTTTGCATAGGGCATAGGGTGCAAAACCTCTTCTATTCATAAAAAATAAAACTTGATCATTTTTTTTTAAATGATCTCTAACCTTTTTCAAAGTTTCAGTAGCTATCCATGATTGTTTATTTAATTTACTATTATTTAAATCAATTATTTCAAATGAAGGGAGATTTGCATCTTTATATCTTTTAATTAATCTTGAGATAGAATACTTATTTTTTTTAACATTAGCATATGTTTCAATTGAAGGAACTGCAGTTACAAGGTTAATAGGAATATTTTCAAAGTTAGCTCTAGCTATTGCCATATCCCTTGCATTGTAAATTACTCCCTCCTCTTGCTTAAATGATTGATCATGTTCTTCATCAATTACTATTAGTCCTATTTTTTTAAATGGCAAAAAAAGAGACGATCTTGCCCCTATAACCACCTTTATTAATCCTGATGCTACGCCACTCCAGATAATTTTTTTTCTTTTTGGTGTTATTCCCGAATGCCAAATTGCAGCTTTAAAACCAAAAAATTCCTCAAATTTTTTCTCAAATTCTGAAGTAAGTCCTATTTCTGGTAGTAAAATTATTGCCTGATAACCCTTTTTTAAAATTTCCTCTATTTGCTTGAAATATATAATTGTTTTTCCAGATCCAGTTGTTCCTTGAAGCAAGTGTACTCTAAATTCTTCATTTTTTTTTAACATTTCTCTAAAGACTTTATTTTGATCTTCAGACAGTTTAAAAATTTTCCTAGTTTTTTTATTATTAAAGATTAGATATTCTTTATGATTAAATTTGGTTATTGCATCACCACCAAGTAAATGAAGTTTTAAACACATTCCAATCGGTACCAAATTATAATTTGAGAACCAATTCAAAAAATTTATTGTTTCAATTTTCAAAGGATTTATTTCGATTGTAGATTTAATTTTTTTAAGTTTAAATTTTTTTTGAATTTTCTTTTCAAATAAGTTCCAAACAACACCTGTCAAATCCTTTTTTCCAAATGGTACCTTGACATAAGTTCCTGGACTTAATTTTTTATCAAATTCGTATGTAAAAGGGTGATTGAAAATATTTGGTAATAAAACTGGAATTTGCATTTATTTCAACCAAGGATACTTTTCTTGATAATCCTTAAATAGATTATAATATTTTGAATACTTATTAGTATTATAACTAGTAATCTTATTTCTAATTTGAATATTGCTTGTCGTTCTAATATCTAAATCATCTCTCTTATAAAATTCGAGAACATTAGCATCCCATTTTAAACCACAAAAATTAAATATTTCTTTAGAAATTTTTTCTTTACTTTGTGTGAGATTTTCAAGGGATACATCATGTATAATATTCGGATATTTTTTTTTAAAATATTTCATTACTTTTTTATAATTATCAATATAATTAAGTATAGTATCTACACTATGAGTCCAAGACAAATCAGGTAGTAACGATTGGTAAATTCCTATAATTGAGTCCTTAAGATTTCTATGGCAATGTAAAAATTTAGCTTTAGGAAATATTTTAAGTATAAAATCAATATTTAAGAAATTTTCTAGTGATTTATCTACAAAATAATTTACATCACTTTTAATCAAAGAAAACTGGGAATACTTCTTATTAACAAAATCTTTGAATTCATTCACTTTAAAATTAAATGTTCCTTGGTTTTTATCCTCTAATAATATTTTAGTTGAAAGTTGATCTAGTACACCCATATTAATGAATGCACTTTCTCCAAATGATGGAATGTTATTTTCTGAAGAAGTTATAATTGCTTCAACTAGTGTTGATCCTGATCTGGGTAACCCTATAATAAATATTGGTATAATATCATTAAATAAATGATCTTTTTCATTATTATCTATGAAATTTGATTGATTATAGTGGTCTAAAATTACTTTTGAATAATATTTTTGTGATTGAATATTATAATCTTTTTTAGATTCAAAACATAAATTATGCGAATTATTTAAAAAAGCCAACTCTTTATCAAAGTTTCTTTCATTCTTTTCTTTTTTAGATAGTAAGAATTTGGATAAAAACTTTTCTAAAATATTTGCATTTGTATTTTCACTAATTTGTTTAATAATTTCAAAATGGTGTGATTTAAGAAAGTTTGGATTTAATGTGAAAATTCCATAATATGCCCTAATATCTCTTGCATTTATATCTAAAACCTTGAGGTAAGTTGATAATGACTTTTCTATATCACCAATAGACTGTTCTAAATATGCAATTTTTAAATAAGTATTTAAAGATTTAGGATCTATTTTTTTACATTTTTCAAAAAATTGAAAACTCTTTTTAATATTTCTCAATTCAAAATTAATAACTCCAAGATTATAATTAATTTCAAAGGTGTTATTATTTTTAGATAAATCAAGAAAGATTTTCTCTGCATCTTTAAAATTTTTTTGTGAAAGAAATTTTTTACCTAAATCTAAACTCATACTTAAATATATCACTACTATACAATTAATATAATGAAAGATATGATTTTAAATTAATCTAAGAGTGTATTTGTCTTTTATCAACTGATAGAGCTGCTTCTTTAATTGCTTCTGAGAAAGTAGGATGTGCATGACAAGTTCTTGCTATATCCTCTGAACTTGCTCCAAATTCCATGGCAACTGACATTTCAGCAATCATTTCTCCAGCATGAGGTCCGATTATATGTACTCCTAACACTCTATCTGTTGTGCTTTCAGCTAATATTTTTACAAATCCCTCTGGTTCATTTATTGCTTTAGCCCTTGAGTTTGCCATAAAAGGGAATTTGCCAACTTTAAAGTTTATTTTTTTTTCTTTTAATTCTTCTTCGTTTTTACCAACATAGGCTACCTCTGGTGAAGTATAAATTACACCTGGTATGATATCATAATTCACATGACCTGACTGTCCAGCAATTAACTCTGCTACGGCTATTCCTTCCTCCTCAGCTTTATGAGCCAACATAGGTCCATCTATAACATCTCCTATTGCATAAACATTTTTAACATTGGTTTCAAAATTTTTATTAACTATGATTTTTCCTTTTTTATCAAGATTTACTCCAATTTTTTCTAAATTTAATTTATCTGTATAGGGTTTTCTTCCAACAGAAATCAAAACTACGTCAGCTTCAATATTATTTTTTGAATCTTTATTTGTTGTTTCTATAATTACTCCTTTGTCATTTTTAGTAATTTTTTCAACTTTAGTATTTAATTCAAATTTAATATTCTGTTTTTTTAAAATTTTCATAAATTCATTTGAAATTTCTTTATCGAGTCCTGGGGTGATGTGATCTAAATATTCTATGACTTGAACCTCAGTTCCTAATCTTGACCAAACAGAACCCATCTCCAATCCAATATAACCACCCCCAACAACAACCATTTTTTTTGGAAGCTTAGAAATATTAAGAGCTCCTGTTGATGAAAGAATTTTTTGTTCATCAAAATCTATTCCTGGAAGAGATAAAGGTTCTGATCCTGTGCTAATTATAGTTTTATCAGTTTTAATTTTTATTTCTGATTTATCATTTTTGACTAATATTTCATTTTTTTCATCAAAAGATCCCACACCTTTAATATAAGTAACTTTGTTTTTTTTAAATAAAAACTCCACTCCTTTTGTAAGTGTTGCAACAGAGCTTTCTTTATTGCTCATCATTTTTTCCAGATTTAGCTTAATTTCACCAGTTTCAATGCCAATATTAGAGAAATTTTTTGCTTTATGAAAACTTTCAGACATATTTAATAGGCTTTTAGAAGGAATACATCCTATATTAAGACAAGTGCCTCCCAAAGATCCTCTGGACTCCACACATGCAGTTTTTAATCCTAATTGTGATAATCTAATTGCACATACATATCCTGCAGGTCCTCCTCCAATTACAGTAACATCAAATTTTTCAGCCATTAGATATTTAAAAATAATCTTCTAGGGTCTTCTAAATTTTCTTTAACAGTTTTTAAGAACGACACGGATTCCTTTCCATCAATAATTCTATGATCATATGACAAAGCCAAATACATTATAGGCTTAATTTTTATCTCACCATTATCATTTACTGGTCTTTCAACAATATTATGCATTCCTAATACGCCTGATTGAGGTGGATTTAATATTGGTGTTGAAAGCATAGAGCCATAAACACCTCCATTGCTTATAGTAAAGGTACCTCCTTGTAAGTCATCAATTGTTAGGTTACCTTCATTTGCTTTGTCTGATAATTTTTTAATTTCTTTTTCTATATCAGCAAATGACATCTCATCTGCATTTCTTAGCACTGGAACTACTAAACCTTTTTCGGTTCCAACAGCAAAGCTTATATTATAATAATTTTTGTAAATTATATCTTGATCTTCAATTTCAGCATTTATTGCTGGAAATAATTTGAGTCCAACAACACAAGCTTTAACAAAAAATGACATTAAGCCTAATTTAATTCCATATCTACTTTTAAAATCTTCTTGATTATCTTTTCTCATTGCCATAATCCCAGACATATCTACCTCATTAAAAGTAGTTAACATTGCTGCATTTTCTTGTGCTTGTTTTAATCTTTTAGCAATCGTTTGTCTTAAACGAGTCATTTTAATTCTTTCTTCTTCACCGTATTGAATTCTTCTTTGGTTGGGTTGTGGGTTGGATCCCATCATGGTAATTAGATCACCTTTTAAAATTCTTCCAGCCTTACCTGTTCCTTTTACATTATCTATGTTGATATTTTTTTCTGTAACGATTTTTCTTACAGCAGGAGAAAGAATAATTGGCTGCTGTGAGGTTTCCTCTGTTTCTACTTCATCAGTTAAAAGCAAAGGCTCTTCTTCTAATAGCTCCATTGAATTATCTTCAGTTAATACTAATGGTTCCTCTAACTTAGTTTGAGGTTTTTTTTCTATATCTAAATTAATCACATTGCTTTTCTGATCTATAATTTCTTTTTCTTTATTATCTTCAGGTTGTTTATTAGTCTCAGGTGCTTTTTTAATATCTATATTTCCCTCAGAAATTGAGCCCAAAACAGCTCCAACTTCAACTGTATCTCCATCTCTAAAACTAATTTCTGATAATGTCCCACTAATAGGAGAGGGAACTTCTAAATTTACTTTATCGGTTTCCAGTTCAACTATTGCTTCATCCGCCTCAACTGTTTCTCCTTCTCTTTTCAACCATTTAGAAACTGTTGCTTCAGTTATACTTTCTCCTAATACTGGAACTAAAATTTTTTCACTCATTAATCAAATACTTCATTTATAATTTCTTGTTGCTCAATTTGATGTCTTTTAGCATATCCAGTGGCTGGTGACGCATCAGGACTTCTACCAATATAAGAAACTACATTATTTTTAGCTTTAATGGTATCCAATGTCCATTGTATATAATCTCTCACTGAAAACCATGCACCCATATTTTTTGGCTCTTCCTGACACCAATAAAAATTAGCATTTTTAGCATATGGTTTAAGTTCTTTTACCAAACTCTTTGCTGGAAAAGGATAAAGTTGCTCTATTCTAAACATTACGACATCATCTCTTTTTAACTTTTCTCTAGCATTCAAAAGATCAAAGTATACTTTTCCTGAACAGATTATTACTTTTTTAATTTCACTAGATTTTTTTAGTTTAATAAAGTTTTTAGATTGATCACTTAATGCGTGATCCCACATTATTCGGTGAAATGACGTTTGCTTACTAAAATCATCAATGGTTGATACACAAAACTTATTTCTTAACAAAGATTTAGGTGTCATGATTACAAGTGGTTTTCTAAAATCACGATGTATCTGTCTACGTAAAGCGTGAAAATAATTTGCTGGAGTTGTGCAATTCATAACTTGAAGATTATCATTTGCACACATTTGTAAAAATCTTTCAAGTCTAGCTGATGAATGTTCTGGTCCTTGACCTTCATAACCATGAGGTAATAACATTACTAAACCTGATGCTCTTTGCCATTTTCTTTCACCCGAAGAGATAAATTGATCGATTATAACTTGCGCACCATTAGCAAAATCACCAAATTGAGCTTCCCATAGAGTAAGAGTATTTGGTTCTACTAAACTATATCCATATTCAAATCCTAAAACCGCAAGTTCTGACAAAAAACTATCAACAATTTCAAATTTTTTTTGATGTTTTGAAATATTATTTAATGGAATATATCTAGAGTTATTCGTTTGGTCTCTTAAAACTGAATGTCTCTGACTGAATGTTCCTCTCCCAGAATCTTGTCCTACAAATCGAACTGGAAAACCTTCATCTAATAATGAGCCAAAAGCTAATGATTCAGCAGTTGACCAGTCAATATTTAAACCATCATCAACAGATTTTTTCCTACTTTGCAAAATTTTGCTAATAGTTTTGTGAATACTTATTTCGGATGGAACGACATTTATTTTATCTGAAATATTTTTAAGTATCTTTTCATCTGCTCCCGTAATTCCTCTTTTATCTTGCCCTTTTTTAGGTTTATAACTAGACCATGCACCCTCAAACCATTCTATTTTAGGATTATAATCTTTTGCTGTCTTAAATTGATCATCTAAAAGATCCTTAAATTTTTTTATTTTATCATTTAAATCTTCTTTAGAAATTAAATTTTCATTAATAAGCTTAGATCCATATATATTTGCTGTTGATTGATGTGATCTAATTTTTTTATACATCAATGGTTGAGTGAATGATGGCTCGTCTCCCTCATTATGTCCAAATCGTCTGTAACAAACTAAGTCGATGACTACATCTCTGTTAAACTTTAATCTAAATTCAGTTGCAATTCTTGAGCCATAAACAACAGCTTCTGGGTCGTCTCCATTAACATGGATGATAGGCGCATCAACCATTTTTGCAATATCTGATGGGTGAGGTGAAGATCTTGCAAACCTTGGACTTGTGGTAAATCCTATTTGATTATTAACTATTATATGAATAGTTCCACCTGTATTATGTCCAGGTAAACCCGACATTGCAAAACATTCAGCAACAACACCTTGTCCAGCAAAAGCAGCATCACCATGAATTAAAATCGGAATTACTTTATTTCTCTCAGTATCTTTATGAAAAAATTGTTTTGCTCTGGTCTGACCCAATACTACTGGATTAACTGCTTCCAAATGTGAAGGATTGTCTGTTAAACTTACATGAACAGAATTTCCATCAAATTCTCTATCAGATGAAGCTCCCAAATGATATTTTACATCGCCTGCACTGTCTTCATCGGTATTATTTAATTCACCTGCAAATTCATTAAATATTCTTTTATAAGATTTTTGCAAGACGTTAGCTAAAACATTTAGTCTTCCTCTGTGAGACATTCCAATTTTAACCTCTTTAATCTTGGATTGACCACCAATTTTTATAATTTGTTCTAAGCCTGGAATTAAACTTTCACCACCATCTAAACCAAATCTTTTAGAACCAACATATTTAGTATGCAAAAATTTCTCAAATCCCTCAGCTTGGATTAATTTGTTTAAAATTGCACTTTTGCCATTTTCAGTAAATTTTAATGCATTTTCGTCTTTTTCTACTCTATCCCTAAACCATTTTCTCTCAGTTGGATTGGATATGTGCATATATTCATAACCAACTGATCCACAATAAGTTTTTCTAAGTATGGATAAAATTTCTCTTATGTTTGAATACTCCTTATTTAAAATACCATCTAAATATATTTGTTTATCATAATCTTCTTTACTAAAACCATAATTTTCAGGGTGCAATTCATCTAAATATTCACTTTCTCTAATTTCAAGTGGATCTAGTTTAGAAAGTAGATGTCCTCTTTGTCTATAAGATCTAATAAGTGAAACTGCTCTTATTGAATTACTATTACCAACTATTACATCAGCTTGATTAACTTTAAGAGTGGAAACTTCTTTTTTAAATTTTATATTTTCTTTAATTTTTACTTTTTTAGGACTCCATGAGGGACCCTTTATTTCTCTAACAACAGAGTCTAAATCTTCACTTATATCGATAAAATACTCTTTCCAACCTTCTGGCAAACTAGGATCTTTATTTATAAACTTTACATACATTTGCTCAATAAATGCATTGTTTGATTTAATTAAAAATGAAGTTTTTTTGTACTCAAGATTTTTGGAAGCTGACATATTAATTCTTTAAATATTATACAAACAAAATGTTATCAATTAGACAATTTATTTAGTAGCGTTTTTCCAATATCAGAGGGAGAATTAGCAACAGTAATACCACAATCTTGCATTTTTTTTATCTTTTCTTCAGCATTTCCTTTGCCACCTGAAATAATAGCACCAGCATGTCCCATTCTTCTTCCTGGTGGAGCAGTTACTCCAGCTATAAATCCAACAATTGGTTTTTTTATTTTGTGATTTTTTACAAATTCTGCTGCTTCTTCTTCAGCAGTTCCACCTATTTCTCCAATCATTAGTATAGACTCTGTTTGATCGTCATTTAAAAATAAATCAAGGCAATCAATGAAATTAGTTCCATTAATTGGATCCCCACCAATTCCTATACATGTTGATTGACCAAGATTGTTCTCTGTTGTTTGAGCAACTGCCTCATAGGTTAGTGTTCCTGATCTAGATACAATTCCAACTGAACCTTTTTTATGAATATTACCTGGCATTATTCCAATTTTACATTCATTAGGTGTAATTATTCCTGGACAGTTTGGACCAATTAATCTGGATTTAGAATTTTGTAATTTTTTTTTTACTTTTAACATATCTAAAATTGGTATTCCTTCGCTAATACAAACAATTAATTGAATAGATGCATCTATGGCTTCAATGATGGCTGATGAGGCAAACTTTGCAGGCACATATATCATTGTTGCATCAGCACCAGTGGCATCTTTTGCTTCTTTAACTGTGTTAAACACTGGTCTTTCTAAGTGAATTTGTCCACCTTTTTTTGGTGTTACGCCCCCAACTAAGTTTGTTCCGTATTTAATAGATTGTTCAGAGTGAAAAGTACCATGGGATCCTGTAAAACCTTGGCAGATTACTTTTGTATTTTTATTAATTAATACTGACATTATTTTATTGCCTCTACAATTTTTTTTGCAGCATCTGATAAGTCATTTGCAGATATAATTTTTAAACCCGAATTCTGTAATATCTTTTTTCCTTCTTCAAAGTTTGTTCCTGCTAATCTTACTACTAACGGAACTTCAATTTTAATTTCTTTTGCTGCATCTACAACACCTTGCGCAAGCACATCACATCTCATAATTCCACCAAAAATATTTATCAATATTCCTTTAACATTTTTATCTGATAAAATAATTTTGAATGCAGCAGAAACTTTTTCTTTTGATGCTCCACCTCCTACATCTAAAAAATTTGCAGGCTCTTCACCATAAAGCTTTATGATATCCATAGTAGCCATTGCTAATCCTGCACCGTTTACCATACATCCTATACTTCCATCTAATTTTATATATGCCAAGTCATGTTTGCTTGCTTCAATTTCAGTGGCTTCTTCCTCATTATAGTCTCTTAATTCTTGAATCTCAGGATGTTTAAATAATGCATTTTCATCAAATGTCATTTTTGCATCAAGACAAACCACTTTATTTTCTTTCGTTAAAATAAGTGGGTTAATTTCTACTAAATTTGCATCATTTTCTATGAACAATTTATAAATTGCTTTTATTAAGCTTATAGCTTCTGAACCAGAGTTATCATCTAATTCAAAAACCTTAATAATTTTCTTACAATCAACCTCAGAAATTTCTTGGTTAAAATCGACTTTAGTTGTTAAAATTTTTTCAGGTGTATTTTGGGCAACTTCTTCAATGTTCATTCCTCCTTGATCACTTGAAATAAATGCAATTTTTGAACTTCCTCTATCAACTAGACAAGAAAGATAAAATTCTTTACTAATATTAGATACCTCCTCAACATATAGTCTTTTTACTTCTCTACCTAAGGGTCCTGTTTGATGAGTAATTAGGTTTTTGCCAAGCAAAATATTTGCTTCTTTTTCTAAATTTTCTAAATTATCAACAATTTTTACTCCGCCAGCCTTACCTCTTCCACCAGCATGAATTTGAGCTTTGAGAACATACTTATCAGTTTTCAATTCTTTAGTTTTTTGCAAAAGATCAGATACATTAAATGCAAATACTCCCTCGGGTACATTCGCTCCATACTTTTTTAGAATTTGTTTTGCTTGGTGCTCGTGTATATTCATTTAATCTTTATTCAAATCAGGATCTATTTTGGATGCTGCATCCCACAATTTGATGACTGCTTCCACAGAATTATTAAATTCTGTTTTTTCATTCTCATTAAGATCAATTTCATCAATCCTTTCAACGCCTTCTTTTCCGATGACAACAGGTACACCAGCGTAAACATTATTAATCCCATATTCTCCATGCAGATGTGCTGCACATGGTAAAAGTTTTTTTTGATCTTTTAAAAATGCTTCTGCCATCTCAACTCCAGAAGCCGCTGGTGCATAAAATGCAGATCCTTTTTCCAAATATTTAACAATCTCAGCACCACCAACTCTTGTTCGTTGATTAATACTCTCTAATTTTTCTTCAGAAATTTTTCCTTCTTTTAATAAATCCATTAAAGGTTTTCCAGAAACCTTAGTAAATCTTGGAAGAGGCACCATTGTATCCCCATGCCCACCCATAACCATAGCATCAATTTCTCTTACAGGTACATTTAATTCCTCTGATAAAAAAAGTTTAAAACGTGAACTATCTAAAATACCAGCCATTCCAACTACCTTATTTGCCGGAAGTCCTGAATATTTTTGAAAAGCCATTACCATTACGTCTAATGGATTTGTAATACATATAACGAAAGCGTTAGGTGCATTTACTTTTATTCCCTCCGCAACCTGCTTAATAATTTTTAAATTAATTCCAAGTAAATCATCTCTACTCATACCTGGTTTTCTTGGCACTCCTGCAGTTATGATAATTACATCAGAACCTTTAATATCCTCATAATTATCTGTTCCTGAAAATTTTACGTTAAATCCATCAACTGATGAAGATTGTGCAATGTCGAGGCCTTTTCCTTTGGCAATTCCACTAGCTACATCAAAGAGCACAACCTCATCTACAAGCTCTTTTAATCCAATTAAATGTGCTAAAGTTCCTCCAATTTGACCTGCCCCTATTAAAGAAATTTTACTCATTTTTTATTTCATTGTTGGCATGATAAACTCAGGATTAGATCTAATTCCTGATGGCCATCTGGAGGTAATTGTTTTTAATTTAGTATAAAATTTTACTCCTTCCATACCATGTGTTCCACTATCTCCAAATAAAGACCTCTTCCATCCTCCAAAACTATGAAAAGCCATTGGAACTGGTATTGGAACATTTATTCCTACCATTCCAACTTGGATTTTACTTGCAAAAGTTCTGCCTGCATCTCCATCTCTAGTATAAATGCTAACTCCATTTCCATATTCGTGCTCATTAATCATTTTTGTAGCCTCTTCAAATGTTTTTACCCTAACCACAGATAAAACTGGTCCGAATATTTCCTCTTTATAAATTCTCATATCAATAGTCACATGATCAAAAAGACACCCACCAATATAAAAACCATTTTCATAGCCCTGCAATTTCAAATTTCTTCCATCAAGAACAAGTTTTGCTCCTTCTTTAACTCCTAGATCTACATAGCTTTTTACTTTTTCCAAATGTTCTTTGGTTACTAAAGGGCCCATCTCGGATGATTTATCCATACCAGGTCCAATTTTTAATGCTTCAGCTTTTTTTGATAGTCTTGATACTAACTCATCACCTACATCACCGACAGCTACTGCTACTGACTGCGCCATACATCTTTCTCCAGCTGAACCATATGCAGCACCCATTAAACCATTTACGGCACCATCTAAATCACAATCTGGCATTACAACTAAATGATTTTTTGCTCCACCTAATGCTTGAACTCTTTTTTCATTTTTAGCTGCATTTTCATAAATGTACTTAGCAATAGGAGTTGATCCAACAAAACTTACAGATTTAATATTTTGGTTTATCAATATCGCATCAACAACCTCTTTATCACCATTTACAACATTAAAAACTCCCTCAGGAAGACCAGCTTCGTGAAGCAGTTCTGCCAATTTCATCGGACATGAGGGATCTTTTTCTGATGGTTTTAAAATAAAACTATTACCACATGCTATAGCTAATGGAAACATCCACATAGGTACCATTGCTGGAAAATTAAATGGGGTTATGCCGGCTGAAACTCCCAAAGGCTGTCGCATTGAATAACTATCAACGTTTGTTCCAACATTTTCAGAAAACTCTCCTTTAAGCAAGTGGGGAATTCCACATGCAAACTCTACAACTTCTAATCCTCTTATTAATGATCCCTTAGCATCCTCATAAACTTTTCCATGTTCTGAGACTATTAGTTTTGCCAGTTCATCAAAATTTTTCTCTATAAGCTCTTTGAATTTAAACATTATTCTTGCTCTTTGAAGTGGAGGGTTTAATGACCAAGTCTCAAAAGCTTTTTGTGCAATTTCTACTGCACCATCTAAATCTGCTTTTGAGGCTAAAATAACCTCAGACTCTTGTTCCCCGGTCGCAGGGTTAAAGATTTTTCCTTTTCTCTCTGAATTACCTGATATTACTTTTCCACCAACAAAATGTTTGATTAAATTCATGATTGAAATTATTTAATTAAGTAATCAAGCTGTTGCAAGCATTTTCTTTATCTCTGCAATAGCTTTTGCAGGATTTAAGCCCTTGGGACAAGCATTTGTACAATTCAAGATAGTATGACATCTGTAAAGTTTAAGTTCATCAGCAACTTTTTTAAGTCTTTCTTTTCTATCTTCATCTCTACTATCAATTATCCATCTATAAGCCTGAAGTAAAACAGCTGGACCTAAGTACTTTTCACCGTTCCACCAATAACTCGGACAAGACGTTGAACAACATGCACACATTATACATTCATACAATCCATCTAATTTTGCTCTGTCATCTTTAGATTGAATATTTTCTTTATCATTTACTTTTGAGGTTTTTAACCAAGGTTCAACGGACTCGTATTGTTTATAAAGAGTACTTAAGTCTCCAATTAAATCTTTCAAAACTTTTAAATGTGGTAATGGATAAATATCGATGTCTCCATTTAATTCAGAATGAGATTTGGTACACGCTAGACCATTCTTTCCATTCATATTCATTGCACATGACCCACATACTCCATGAGCGCAAGATCTTCTATAAGCAATAGACGGATCTATTTCATTTTTAATTTTGTTTAAAACATCAAGCACTTTAGATGAACAATTATCCATATCAACTTCATAGGTATCAAGTCTTGGATTTTCATTTGTAGATGGATCCCATCTATAAACATTTACTTTTCTAATATTTTTTGAACCTGTTTTATCTTTGTAGTATTGACCTTTTTCTACCTTTGAGTTTGCAGGTAAATTTAATTGAACCATTAATATACTCTTTCCTGTGGAGGAAAATATTGTACATCATTTGTAAGTGTTGATCTATGAACAGGTCTGTAATTAATTTTAGTTTTTGAACCATTACACCAAGACAGAGTATGTTGCATATAGTTCTCATCGTCTCTCTTTGGAAAATCTTCTCTTGCATGGGCTCCTCTGCTTTCTTTTCTATGATACGCAGAATCCATTGTAGTTATTGCTTGTCTTATTAAGTTATCAAATTCTAGAGTTTCAACTAAATCTGTGTTGAATATTAATGATTTATCTTTTACAGAAAGAGAGTCCATTCCATCATAAGGTCTTCTAATTTCATCAACGCCTTCTTTTAATGTTTTCTCAGTTCTAAATACAGCACACTTTGATTGCATTGTCTTTTGCATTGAAAGTCTTAGTTCAGATGTTGGATTTGAGCCTTCTGAGTTTCTTAATTTATCAAATCTATCTAAACATCTATCCGTTTCATTTTTATCAATTTCCTCATGCTTCATTCCAGGTTTTACTAATTCTGCTGCTCTTTTCGCTGCAGCTCTTCCAAAAACTACTAAATCTATTAATGAATTTGAACCTAATCTATTTGCACCGTGAACAGAAACACATGCTGCTTCGCCAATAGCCATTAACCCGGGTACAGTTTTTTCAGATCCATTTAATGTAAGAACCTCTGCTTTATAATTTGTTGGTATTCCACCCATATTATAATGCACTGTGGGTACTACTGGTATAGGCTCCTTGGTTACATCAACGTTTGCAAATAATTTAGATGCTTCTGATATTCCTGGAAGCCTCTCATCTATAACCTTTGGGTCCAAATGATCAATATGAAGATGAACGTGATCTTGTTCTTTTCCTATACCTCTGCCTTCGTTAATTTCTACTGCAATTGATCTACTCACGACATCTCTAGATGCTAAATCTTTTGCTTTAGGAGCATAACGCTCCATAAATCTTTCTCCTTTTGAATTTACTAGATAACCACCTTCTCCTCTTACACCCTCTGAAATTAATGTTCCATGACCATAAATACCTGTTGGATGAAATTGTACAAATTCCATATCTTGTAATGGTAATCCAGCTCTTAAAGCCATAGCATTTCCATCTCCAGTGCACGTATGAGCTGAAGTAGCTGAGTAATACACTTTTCCATAACCACCTGTTGCTATAATTGTTGTATGGGACTTAAATCTGTGAATTGTTCCATCATTAAGGTTCCAAGCAATTATACCTTTGCATGCTCCATCTTTCATTATCAAATCTAGTGCGAAGTATTCTATAAAAAATTCGGTATTATGTTTTAAAGCTTGTCCATACAATGTGTGAAGTATTGCATGTCCAGTTCTATCTGCTGCTGCACAAGTTCTTTGCACAGTCTCATTTCCATAGTTTTTTGTCATGCCACCAAAAGGTCTTTGATAAATTTTGCCATCATCTGTTCTGCTAAATGGAACTCCATACTTTTCTAATTCTAGAACAGCAGCTGGCGCTTCCTTACATAAATATTCTATAGAGTCCTGGTCTCCTAACCAATCAGCACCTTTAACAGTGTCGTACATATGCCATCTCCAATCATCTTCACCCATATTTCCGAGTGCTGCTGAAATACCACCTTGTGCTGCGGAGGTGTGGCTTCTGGTTGGGAACACTTTAGAGACACATGCAGTTTTTAATCCCGCTTCACTTAATCCTACAGCTGCTCTTAGCCCAGAACCACCTGCACCTAGAACAACAACATCATATTCATGATCAATAATTTTGTATGCACTCATAACTATAAACTAAATATTAAGATAATGATTAATAATGGAAATACTATAGCAAAGATATTTAAAGATTTATTTGCGGCATTTTTGATTTTTTGATCTTCGATATAGTCCTCAAAAACCTCACTAATACTTAGTGCAGAGAAAAAATATGCAAAAATCAAAAAAAGACTTAACAAAAACTTTGAAGGTTGAGAAGACACAAACAGTAATACCTGTTCAAAGCCTTTGTCGTAAATAGAAGCTAGATTAATCGCAAACCATAGCATTAATGGCACTAATATTGCTGAACTTACTTTTAAGAATAACCATTTTTTTGTAACTGATCCCATTAAATTAAAACTCTTCCAATAATAAAGATTATTACAGTAAGTGGAAATGATCCGATTAGCACAATTAATCCTGTTATTTTTGTAGTTTTTTGCTCAAAACCATAACCTAAATCCATAAACAAATGTCTTATTTCACTAAGCATTTGAAATGAAAAAGACCAAATAATTCCAAGACAAAAAAATTTGCCTAAAAAAGATGATAAGAACAAATTAATATTCTGATAACTCTGTTCACCCAATAATAAAGAGGCTATCCATATACCTATTAAAGTTATAGTGAAAAAGTTTATTATACCAGTTATTCTGTGTGAAATTGAAACTAGTGAGGAAATGTGCCAATTATAAATTTGTATATGTGGCGATATTGGATTTTTATTTTCCATAAAAATCTTTTTCTACTAAAGCCTCAGCAATTTCAACTGCATTAAGTGCAGCACCTTTTAATAAGTTATCAGACACAACCCACAAATTAATTGAATTTGGTTGAGAAGAGTCCTCACGAATTCTTGATATGAATGTTTCAAATTTGTCTTCGGCTTCAACAGGCGTAATGTATCCTCCATCTTTTTGCTCATCAACTACCTTGCATCCTGGTGATGATGATAAGACATTTCTTATTTCTTCTAAGTCATGTTTTTTGTTAAATTCAACATTCACACTTATGGAGTGAGAAACAAGAACAGGGATTCTTACACAAGTAGATGTTATATTAATTTTACTATCTAAAATTTTTTTTACCTCATCATGATTTTTTTGCTCTTCTTTTGTGTTTCCATTTTCAAGAAAACTATCAATATGTGGTATAGCATTAAAAGCAATTTGCTTAGTAAAATTTTTTGACTCAACATCTTTATTTTCCAAGACTTCTTTAGTTTGGGAAATAAGTTCATCCATTCCTGCCTTACCTGCTCCTGATACAGATTGATAAGTTGATGCAACTATTCTTTTTACATTATACAAATCATGTAATGGTTTGAGAGCTACAACTATTGGTATTACTGAACAATTGGCATTTGCTATAATATTCTTATTTTTAAATTTAGGTAATTCTTTGGAATTTACCTCTGGAACAATTAAAGGAATTTCTGGATCTTTTCTAAAGAATTTTGAATTATCTATTACAATTGTTTTTTCTGCTGCGATCGGTGCCCATTTTTCAGCAATAGAAGAACCAGCTGCAAAAAAAGCAATTTTTACTTTTGAGAAATCAAATTGTTCTAAATTACTAACAGTATGCTCTTTTCCTAAAAAATTAATTTTTTTTCCTTCACTATTTGGAGACGCAACTAAGTACACCTCTGTTATTGGAAAGTTTTTTTTTTCCAAAACTTCAATTAATTTTCGACCTACGTTTCCTGTCGCTCCTACTATTGCTATATTCATGATATTTTAAAGTTTTATACTAAATGAAAGGTAAATCACAAACTTTTCCATCAAAATCAGAGCCATTTATATTGATTTTAAAGGATTTCGAAGTCTCAAAGTGTGGTTTGTTAATCATTGCAATCCCAATGACTTGTTTAAAAGTTGGATTGTAACAACCAGATCTTAATTCTCCAATTACATTATTATCTTCATCTACTAGATCCATTGAGCCATTAACACTTATTTCCTTGGCATCAATTTTAACTCCCATAAGTTTTTTTTTAATTCCTTCAGCTTTAATTTTTTTTAGTTTTTCTTTACCTAAGAAATCAACATCACTATCTATATTAACATACTTGTCAAAACCACACTCATATGGATTATCTCCATTGTCCATATCGTTACCATGGGAAAGTAAACCACTCTCAATACGTTCGATAAGGTTTGGTCCACCTGGTCTAATATTGAATTCCTTTCCAATTTCAAAAAGATGATCGTATAGTTTTAAACCTGACTCGTTGTGTTCCATATAAATTTCATAGCCACCTTGTTTAGACCATCCAGACTTTGCAATAAGATGTTTATCGCCACCAAATTCAAAATAATCAAAACCAAAAAATTTTAAATTTACAATTTTTTCTCCAAAAACTTTTTCCATTAATTGAAATGATTTTGGTCCTTGTACTGCCATTATATCAATATCTGGTTCAGAAATTTTTACATCAAATTTGTTTCCAATCGCTAATCCTTTGGCAAATAGAATTACATCTGAGTCAGCTAAAGAGACCCACCACCTATTTTCATTTAATCTTAGAACTACAGGATCATTAATTAAACCTGCATTGTCATCAATGATTGGGCAGTAATAACATCTTCCATCTTTGGATTTTGATAAATCTCTGCAAGTCATCAATTGAACCAATTTTGCTGAGTCTTTACCAGAAATTTCAACTTGTCTTTCAGCAGCAACATCCCAAATCTGAACATGCTCTTTCAAGTGATGATAAGCATCTTCTACAGAACCAAATGCTGCTGGCAGCAACATATGATTATATATAGTATAAGCAGTTACACCTTGTTTTTCAATTCTAGAGGTGTACGGTGTACCTCTAAGCCTTCTTGATTTTGCTATTAAAAAAGTTTTCATTTTTTTTTGAGCATTACTGCCATCTTATTTGATTTTTGTAAAGAAACTATATTAGTTTAATTCCTTAGCTTGTTTTCTAAGTTCGAACTTTTGAATCTTTCCAGTGGATGTCTTTGGTAGCGGAGTAAACACAACCTTCTTAGGAAGTTTAAATCCAGCAAGAGTTTCTCGACAAAATTTAATAATTTCTTCCTCTGAACTCGATTTTCCTTCGATTAATTCAACAAAAGCACAAGGTGTTTCACCCCATTTTTCATCTGGTTTTGCTACAACAGCTGCCAGTGATACAGCAGGATGTTTTGAAATCGTATTTTCAATTTCGATAGATGAAATATTTTCTCCTCCTGAAATTATAATATCTTTTGATCGGTCTTGTATTTTTATGTAACCGCCTGGATGAGTTACAGCTAAGTCGCCAGAATGAAACCATCCTCCATCCATTGATTTTTCTGTCGCTTCTTTATCTTTAAAATAACCCTTCATCACCACATTTCCTCTAATCATAATTTCACCCATTGTTTTTCCATCATGAGGAACAGGCTTCATGGTTTCAGGGTCCATTACAATGACGCCTTCTGTATTGGGATACCTTACGCCTTGTCTTGCTCTTATTTCGTTTTGGTTATTTTGATCTAATTCATCCCATTCTTGATTCCATGCACACTGCAAAATATGACCATAGGTTTCTGTAAGACCATATACATGCATTACTTCAAAGCCTAACTTTTGCATTTTTTCAAAAATTATACTAGGAGGAGGAGCACCTGCTGTTAATACATATATCTTTCTTTTTAATTCCTTTTGCTGATCCTCAGGTGCATTAGCTAACATGTTTAAAACTATTGGTGCTCCACCAAAATGAGTAACTTCATATTTATCAATTAATTCAAATATCTTTTTTACATCAATATTTCTCAGACAAATTACTCGACCATGAATCATTGACATTGTCCATGGATAACACCAGCCATTACAATGAAACATTGGTACTGTGTATAAAAAATTTAACTGATTAGGCATATTCCATGCAACTGCACTTCCTGTTGCCATTAAATATGATCCTCTATGATGATAAACAACTCCTTTTGGATTACCAGTTGTTCCAGAAGTATAACCTAATGCTATAGCTTGCCACTCATCTTTTGGCATTTTCCATTTAAAATTTTCATCTCCAGAATTTAAAAACTCCTCATATTCCAAAGATCCTATATTTTTTGAATCGGTTAGCTTTGCATCTTTATCATCTATATCAATTATAGTAATTTTTGAATTAACTTCTTCTAAAGCTTTTTTTACTACATCATGAAATTGTCTATCTACAATTAGTACCTTCGCTTCACTGTGATTTAAAATATAACTAATTGTTTTTGAGTCTAGTCTTGTATTAATAGCATTTATAACTGCTCCAACCATAGGAATAGAATAATGCGCTTCGAATATTTCAGGTGTGTTAAAAGCTAAGACAGATACCGTATCACCTGTTTTAATTCCTAATTTATCTAATGCACTAGCAAACTTAATACATCTTTTGTAAACTTCACGCCAAGTGTATTTCCTACTTTCATAAACTACTGCTTCGTAGTTTGGATAAATATCTTTTGCTCTTTCTAGAAATGATAAAGGGGTTAATGGAACATAATTGGCTTCGTTTTTATCCAAATTTGTTTCATAAGGGTTCATTCTAATTAAATTTGTAATTCATAATATAATTACTTCCAGTCGTTGCAGTAATATAACTACTTTCTATCCTAGGAAGCACTCTATTAAAGAAAAAGTTGGCAGTTTGGATTTTGTCCTCATAAAAATCTTTATTACTCTCATATTCTTTGAAGGAAACTTCTAGAACTTTTAACCAAGCATGTCCGGTTGCAACTAAACCAAGAACTTTTAAATAATCGTTACATGCTCCACTTGCGTCTTCTGGAGAATTTTTTATTTTTTCCTTCATCCAATCAGTAAATTTTGACAAAATATCAAGATGATAGTTAAGTTGTTTTACAAAAGGCTCAGCTTTTTTGTCAGTAATTTTAATCTCGTCTTTAACTAAGTTTAGATAGTTTTCAATAATATCACCATTTTTGTTAATTAATTTTCTGAAGACTAAGTCAGCAGCCTGAACTGAATTTGTTCCCTCATAAATAGGTGTAATTCTATTGTCTCTGTAGAACTGTTCAATACCTTGATCTTTCGTAAATCCATATCCTCCATGAATTTGCATTGCTTCACTTGTTATCTCCATTGCATTATCTGTGAAAAGCGATTTAACAACTGGTGTCATTAATGAAACAAGATCTGAGGCTTCTTGTTTTATTTTTTCATCAGAATGATTTAAGCTAACTTCAATTTGTTGAGACAGCCAGAAACTCAAAGCTCTTTGTCCCTCTATCATAGATTTCATACTCAATAGTGATCGTCTAATATCAACGTGATCAATAATAAAATCTGCACCATTATTTGATTTTGAATTAAATGCCTTACCTTGTTTTCTTTCTTTAGCGTAAGTAAGGGAATTTTGGTATGCAATTTCAGAAATGCCTAGACCTTGAATTCCAACAATAATTCTCTCCAAATTCATCATTGTGAACATAGAGTTAAGGCCTTTGTTTTTAGGTCCAATCATATAACCAACAGCATCATCAAAATTTAACACACAAGTTGCAGATCCTTTAATACCCATTTTGTTTTCTATTGAACCTGTTGAAACTCCGTTTCTTGGCCCAACTGATCCATCTTTATTTAAAACAAATTTTGGAACTAAAAATAAACTAATACCTTTTGTTCCTGCTGGTGAGTCTGTTGATCGAGCTAATACTAAATGAATGATATTTTCTGTTAAATCTTGATCGCCAGAAGTAATAAAAATTTTTTGACCACTAATTTTGTAAGTTCCATCATTTTGATCTACTGCTTTAGTTTTTAGAAGACCTAAGTCTGTTCCACATACTGGTTCTGTTAAACACATTGTACCGCTCCATTTACCCTCAACCATTTTAGGCAAATAAGTATTTTTTATTTCATCGTCAGCATGCCTTAACAGACAGTTATACGCTCCAATAGTCAGTTCACTGTAAAGTTTAAAAGATAAACTTGCTGATGATAACATTTCATCAAAGAAAGTGCTTACTGTTTTAGGCATTCCTTGACCACCATATTTCGGATCACAAGATAAGGAAATCCATCCATCTTCTATAAATTTTTGATAAGCTTCCTTATATCCTGGCGGCGTTCTAACCACTCCATTTTCTAAAACAGCTGGCGTTTCATCTCCACTTTTTGCAAGAGGTAAGATTAAGTTTTGAGTAATTTTTGCTGCTTCTTCTAAAATATCTTTAACTAATTCTGTATTAACTTCTTTATATTTTTCAATTTCATTATATTTTTTATTATTCCTCAATTTATCAAAGAGAAACATCATATCATCTACTGGTGCGTTATAAGTTGGCATAGATATACTTTAGAATAAATGTCTAATTATTGCAATTTTGAAATTATCGCATCTCCCATCACTGATGTTGATACTTCTTTCATTCCCTTAGAAATAATGTCTTTAGTTCTAAGACCCTCATCAAGCACACCTTGAACAGCCTTTTCTAAACTATCTGCCTCTTTATCAAGATCTAGAGAATATCTTAAAGCCATCGCAAAACTAAGTATTGTTGCAATTGGATTGGCAATACCTTGACCTGCTATATCAGGTGCTGACCCATGAACTGGCTCATATAAAGATCTCATATTACCGTTTTTATCTTTGGCTCCAAGAGACGCGGATGGCAAAAGTCCTAAAGAACCAGTCAACATTGCAGCCTCGTCCGATAACATATCACCAAAAAGATTATCTGTTACTATCACATCAAATTGTTTAGGATTTCTAACTAACTGCATTGCACAGTTATCTGCTAGCATATGTTTTAATTCTACATCACTATATTCTTTTTTATGAATTGCTTGAACTTCTTCTTTCCATAATTGACCTGCCTCCATGACATTCGACTTTTCGCAGGAAGTAACTTTATTATTCCTTTTTCTGGCTAGATCAAATGCAACACGGGCTACTCTCTCTATTTCACTAGTAGTATAGACATGAGTATTAATTCCTTTTCTTTCACCATTATCAATTGGTTTTATCCCTCTAGGTTCACCAAAGTAAATCCCACCCGTTAATTCCCTAACAAAAAGAATATCTAAATTAGAAACAAATTCAGGCTTTAAACTTGAGGCATCAACTAGTTGTTTAAAACAAATTGCAGGTCTCAAATTTGCAAATAATTTTAATTCTTTTCTTAATTTTAATAGAGCTCTCTCTGGTTTTTTTGAAAAATCAATATTATCCCATTTTGGTCCACCAACAGCACCTAGTATTACTGCAGCACTTTCTTGTGCCTTATAAAATGCTTCATCAGTTATTGGAGTTCCATGTTTGTCATAAGCAGCACCGCCAACCAAATCTTGGTCAATTTCAAAATCCAAGGATTTATTTAAGTTAAACCATTCAATTATTTTTTTGACTTCAGCAATTACCTCTGGTCCGATACCATCTCCTGGTAATAATAAAATTTTTCTTTTTTTAATTTTAATCATTAAATATCCAAGGTTTTGCCTCTTTAATTTTATTTTCGTATGAAACTATTTTTTCAGATTTTTCTAGAGATAACGCAATGTCATCTAATCCCTCTATTAGACATTTTTTCTTAAATTGATCTATTTCAAATTTTATTTCTTTATTACCAAATCTTATTGTTTGCTCAGGCAAATTTACAGAAATTTCCTCTTTTCTATTCGAGTACTCTGAAATTTCTTTGATTTGATCCTCTGAAATTGTAATTGGGAGAATCCCATTCTTAAAACAGTTATTATAAAATATATCTGCATAACTTGAACTAATTACACAAGTTATTCCAAAATCCATTAAAGCCCAAGGAGCATGTTCTCTAGAAGAGCCACATCCAAAATTCTTTCCTGCAATTAAAATTTTAGAATTATTATACGGACTATTATTTAAAATAAAGTCATCTATCTCTTTACCACTTTGGTCATATCTCATTTCAAAAAATAAATTTTTTCCTAGTCCAGTTCTTTTTATAGTTTTTAAAAACTGTTTAGGAATTATCATGTCTGTATCTATATTGACGATAGGTAGATAAACTGGAACACTTTTTATTGAGATAAATTTATTCATTTAATTTTGGTATTTTCTAACATCATCTAAGTTTCCAGAAATTGCAGCTGCTGCAGCCATTGCTGGACTAACTAAATGTGTTCTACCACCTCTTCCCTGTCTACCCTCAAAATTTCTATTAGAGGTAGATGCACATCTTTCTTCAGGTTTAAGCTTATCCGCATTCATTGCTAGACACATTGAACAGCCTGGCTCTCTCCATTCAAAGCCTG
>CACGVB010000011.1 GCA_902576395.1 uncultured Pelagibacteraceae bacterium | reverse complement strand
CCATTTATTTTAAAAAAATTTAATTCAAAAAAAATTCCTTTGATGTTTAGAATGATTAGAGCAATTCTAAAAAATAAAAAATTTTCGATTTAAAAAATATTATATTTATTGACTTTTTGATTAGGGGAGACTTTTTTAACTTATTGTCATTCATTTCTCTCGCTGATACATTTAATTTATTAATCAACGAAAAGAGGGGAATCAATGATTAAAAAAACAATAATAACAGTCTGTACGCTTATATTTTTAATTTCAAATGTTAGTTACGCAGACATCACTTTTTGGACTACAGAAGTTCAGCCAGCTAGAATGGCTAAACAAGAGGCAATGGCTAAAGATTTTGAAGCTAAAACTGGCATCAAAGTTGAAGTTATTCCTGTAGAAGAAAAAGATTTAGGAACAAGAGCAACTGCAGCAGCTGCAGCTGGTGATCTACCTGATGTAATCTATCATACATTACAGTATGTACTACCTTGGGCAGAAGCTGGAATATTAGATGTAGATGCTAATAATGCAGTTGTTAAAGAACTTGGCAAAAAAACTTTTGCGCCAGGTGCTTTGAATATGGCTAAAAAAGGATCAAAAATAGCCGCTGTACCAGTTGATGGTTGGACGCAAATGGTCGTTTATAGAAAAGACTTATTTGAAAAAGCAGGTCTTGCACCACCAACAAGCTATGAAAATATTACCAAAGCCGTTGAAGCACTTTCTGGTGATGGAATGTTTGGATTTGTTGCTGCAACAAAAACTGACGAAAACTTTATGAGTCAGGTTTTAGAACATGTTCTTTTAGCAAATGGAGTAAATGTTGTTAAAAAAGGCGCAATAAGAAAACAAGGCAAAAAGTTAAAAGCTTCTTTAGAGTTTTATAAAGTTATTGCAAATGCAAGTCCTCCAGGAGAATTATACTGGAAGCAATCAAGAGAATTGTATTTTGCTGGAAAAACTCCAATGATAATTTGGTCTCCATTTATTATGGATGAATTAGCTGGTTTAAGAGACTCAGCGCCACCAACAATAAATAGTGATCCAACATCTGGGGAGTTAGCTTCAAAAACTGGTTTTATTACAAACTTAAGTGGTCCTAATAATAAAAAAGGTGCCGCATGGGCTGATGTAAGATATTTTGGAATAACAGCAGATGCTGATACAGAAGAAGCAAGTGCATTTATCAAATATTCAATGGATGAAGGTTATACAAAGACGCTTTCAATTGCACCAGAAGGTAAATTTCCTGTGAGAAGAGGAAACTCAAGTGATCCAGAGGCATTTACAAAAGCATGGAGTAAACTACCTGTTGGAGTTGATAGAAAAGCTCCTTTATCAGACTTATATTCAGAGGATGTTATAAATAATATCGTTGCTGGATTAGATAAGGCTCAAAGATGGGGTGTAAAAGAAGGTGAACTTTCTAGAGCTTCTAAAATTATTAATAACAAGTTTATTAATAGAATAACTAGACTTTATGTTGATGGACAGATTGATATTGATCAAGCAGTAGATATGATCAATCAAAAACTCTCTCAATTTTAATCTAGTAATTTAAATTTAAATAAAAGCGGATAATATGTATTATCCGCTTTTTTTATGAGTGATACACTTTCAAAAATAGAAAAAAGAACTGCATATATATTAATATTACCTGCAGTTTTCCTTGTTTTTTCAATCATCTTATTTCCAATATTTGCAAATGTATGGATAAGTTTTAAAGAGGTTGGTCTAAAAGATATCAGGATCCCTGAACCTAGAGCAAAAAAAATTGTAAAATCCATTAAAGATAATCCAGATCAATTAAAGGTTATTTATAAACTTAGAAATAGTTCATTAATTTTAGAAATAAGGGATGTTAAATTTCAAGATAAATTACCTAAGAATATCAAGCCTATTAATTTAGATGAAAGATGCAGGGTCAAATCAAATAAAATTTATTGTGAATTTGGAAATTGGGAAGCAAAATACAGGGAAAATTTTCAAATATTATTAAAGAGTTCTGATGGCAAAAAATTAAATAAAAAAGAATTAAAAACTATTAAACCAAAATTAACAGGTAAATCAGATAATATTCTATTAAATACTAATTTTACTTTAAAGAATTTTAAAAAGGTATTTTTTCAAAATGAATTTTTTGATTTATTATCAACTACTTTTTACTATACCTTTTTTGGCACAATTGGTTCAATTGTATTTGGTATACTCACTGCACAACTTGTAAACCAGAAGTTTTTTGGAAGAACATTTATGAGAAGTGTTTTGCTTTTTCCGTATGTAGGTCCAGTTGTTGCCTTAGCTTATACTTGGGAGTTATTATTAGATCCTTACAGTGGAACTTTAAACAATCTTCTGATAAATTTTCAAGTCATCCAAGAACCCTTAAATTTATTAGGACAAAAATATTTAACTATAAATTTTTTTGGTTTTGATCTTAAATTACGATTAGCATTAACAACTGTTATTATTTTTGAAATTTGGAGATACTTTCCTTTAGCTTTCTTATTTATATTAGCTCGACTACAAGCAGTACCTAAAGAATTATATGAGGCAGCGGAAGTGGATGGCGCTGGTCCTTTACAAAAATTTATTAATATCACGCTTCCTCAAATAACAGCTGTGATATCCATTCTCTTTATGATTAGGTTTATTTGGAACTTTAATAAATTTGAGGATATTTTTTTATTAACAGGAGGTGCATCTGGAACTAGAACTTTGCCAATAAATGTTTATGAGCAAGGATTTACTATTTCCGATATTGGTATGGGATCAGCAGTATCAATCGTAATAGTTGCTTTGCTGCTAATATTTATGTTCGTTTACTTTAAATTAATAGGTAAGAGGGCTGATGAAAACTAAAAGTTTAATATTCTACGCATTAATTTCGTCTATATTTTTGTTTTCTTTGGTTTCTATTTGGAAAATTCTAGTAACTTTGCAAGGAATTGAGTTAAAAAATTTCAATTTTTTAATAATTATCACATTAGGTATCGCTATTAGTCTTTTAAATTTACTTTTAGGAGAAAAGCTAAATTATTTAATAAAATCAACTTTTTTTGCCCTTATATTTGTTTTTGTTGATGGATATCTCGTTCAGGAAATGCCCATTTGGTATAATATTGGAATATTTGGAATTCTGATATTTTTTTCATTAAAAATTAATAAGTATAATCAAAAATATTTAGCATCCGAGCACTCATCACAAATAGTAGTATTTGATTTTTTAACACTTTTTGGAATTGTTTTATTCTCATTTGTTATTTTATTTCCGTTTTATATGATGTTGATAACAAGCTTTAAAACTCAAGCTGCTTTACTAATTAATCCTTTAGATTTTAGTATTAATTTTAACCAAGACTTTACGGAATTATTTAAATCATACTTTGTAATATTTGATACTTACAAATTTGGTAGATACATACTAATAAGTACATTTGTTTCGGTAGGTACAGTGATAGTTACTTTAGTATTTGCAATACCAGCTGCTTATGCAGTAGCAAGGTTAAATTTCTTTGGGAAAAATTTTCTGTCAACTTCAATTTTAATTATTTATATGTTTCCTGCTATAGTGTTGGTTATTCCTTTATATACTGTTTTTAGTCAATTAGGGTTAAGGAACTCGGTGGGAGGTTTATTAATTGTATACACAGCAACTACTTTGCCAGTTGCAATTTATATGTTACAAGGTTACTTTAAAAGTATTCCCAAAGAACTAGAAGAAGCAGCAATCATGGACAAATTAAATTGGTTTGGCATAATTATAAAAATAATTTTACCATTAAGTATACCCGCAATCTCTTCAGTTGCTTTGTACGTCTTTATGATCGCGTGGAATGAGTTTTTATTTTCTTTAATGTTCTTGGATAATCCAAACTCATTTACCTTATCAAGGGCAATACAATATCTTAGTGGTGATGCCGAAACACCAAGACAATATTTAATGGCTGGGTCTGTAGTTGTTACAATACCTGTTTTGTTAATTTTTGTATACTTTGAAAAATATTTAGTGAGTGGTCTAACTGCAGGAAGTGTAAAGGGTTAATGGAAGATTTTATCAAATCAGCTAAGAAAGTTTTATTAGGCAATAAAAAAAAAGGATACACATTACCAACCAATAACAAATTGTACCCAGCGCAATGGAATTGGGACTCAGGTTTCATTGCTTTAGGATATTCGCATTTTAAATTTAAATATGCTCTAGATGAAATAAAGACACTAATAAGAGGTCAATGGAAAGATGGAATGATACCTCATATATTATTTCACGATTTAAATACTAATTATTATCCAAACCATTCTGTTTGGGCTTGTGGAAATAAAATACATTCATCTGGAATTACTCAACCACCAATTCTTGCAATAATTTTAAAACTAATTTTAGATAAAAAAAGAATTAATAAAAAAGATAAACCCGAAATAAAAAAAATAATTAAGGGGATATTAAAATATCACAAATGGTTTATTAAATTTAGGGATCCAAATAATTCTGGATTAGTCTCAATTTTACACCCCTGGGAGAGTGGCTATGATAATTCGCCATTATGGGATGATCCTATGAGCAAAGTAAAAGTCCCAAAAAACCTTAAATACAAAAGGGGAGATAACAAAGTTGTTAATCCTGAATATAGACCATTAGATATTGATTACGATAGATACGTAACTATCAAAAATCATTTGAGAAAAAATAATTATAATCCAAAAAAACTTTATAAAGCATCTTTATTCAATGTAGTTGATGTTGGTTTTAACTCTATATTTTTGCGAGCAAATAAAGATCTTCTTAAATTATTAAATACCTTCAATTTGCAAAGTATTGAATTAGAATCTTATATATCAAGATCTGAAAATAAAATTGTAAAATTATATAATCAGAAAAAAAATACATTTTTTAACATTGATATAAAAAATAAAAAAAAAATAAACATTCCATCAATTACTCATTATTTTATTTTATTTGCAGATTTAAAAGACAAAGTATTAAATAATAAAATTATTAAAAACTTAAAAAAACACAGTTCTAAAGAAAAATATTTATTATCAAGTGTAAAACCAAATCACCAAAAGTTTGAAGAGAAAAGATATTGGAGAGGTCCGGTATGGATTAATTGTAATTGGATAATATATCAAGGGTTAAAAAATAAGAATATTAAATTTGCTAAACAAATAAAAAGAAAAACTATTAATTTAGTAAAGCAAAAAGGGTTTAATGAATACTTTAGCTGTAAAACTGGTAAAGGATTTGGTGCAACAAATTTTTCTTGGACCGCCGCATTATTTTTAGACTTAATACTTGAAAATAAAAATGACTAATTACAATTGGAATTATCCAACAACTGTTTGGGTAGGCAAAGATAGAGTTAAGGATTTAGAAAAGGCTTGTGATGAAATTAAAACTTTAAATCCATTATTGGTAACAGATAAAGACTTAATCAATTTAGAATTTATAAAAGATTTAATTAATGATTTAGAAAAGAAATTTAAATTATCTACTTTTTCCAATTTTTCAGGAAACCCTACGGGTGAGAATGTTGATGAAGGCGTTGAAGTATTCAAGAATAATAGTTGTGACAGTGTAATAGCTATTGGAGGTGGAAGTGCATTAGACGTGGGTAAAGCCATTGCTTTTATGTCTGGTCAATCTAGACCTATTTGGGATTTTGAGGATATTGGTGATTATTGGAAAAGGGCAGATGAAAAAAATATCTCTCCAATAATTGCAGTTCCAACAACTGCTGGAACTGGTTCTGAAACTGGCAGAGCATCAGCAATAATTAATGCAAAAACTGGAATAAAAAAAATTATTTTCCACCCAAAATTTTTACCATCTATTGTCATATTGGACCCAGTTCTTACTAAAGATCTTTCTCCCCGATTAACAGGAGCGACAGGAATGGATGCATTAGCGCATAATTTAGAAGCATTTTGTGCACCTGGCTTTCACCCAATGGCTGATGGAATAGCAATTGAAGGAATGAGGTTGATAAAAAAATCACTTTTGAAAGCTGTTAAAGATGGAAGTGATCTAGATGCTAGATCAGATTTGTTAGCTGCAGCAAGTATGGGATCTACTGCATTTCAGAAGGGATTAGGAGCCATTCATTCACTTAGCCATCCACTAAATGCTCAATTTAATCTTCATCACGGATTATCTAATGCAATATTTATGCCTTATGTTTTAACTTTTAATAAAGAAAATATTGAGGAAAGAATAATTTCTATATGTGATTACCTTAACTTAAGTAAAAGTTTTGATGCTTTTCTTGAATGGATATTAGAGCTAAGAAAAGAATTAAATATTCCACATAAACTATCAGACTTAATAGAGGCAAAAAAAATGAACTTAGATGATTTATCAAAGATGGCTCTTGATGATCCATCAACATCTTCAAATCCAAAAAAATTGACTATAAATGATATGAAAGCTATGTATGAGCATAGTATTTCAGGAGATTTATTTTAATGAAAAAAATACTAATAGTTGAGGGAAATTTAAGAGAGGAAAATCAGAGTTTTACTGATGGTGGAATTAAAACACATACAGAAAGTCTTAAAGATAGCATAGCCTATTTTACTGATAAAATTGAAATAGATGTTGTAAATCCCTCATCTGATAAAAATATTTCTGAAAAAGTAACTGATCTCGATAAATATGATGGACTAATATGGGGTGGGAGTAGTCTAAATATTTATAATGATACCATCGAAATAAGAAGACAGATCGAATTTATGAGAGAATGTCAAAAAAAAATTAAAAAAATATTAGCTATTTGCTGGGGACTTCAGGTTGCTGTTACGGTAGCAGGAGGTCAAGTAAAAAGATGTACTAACGGATCTCACAGAGGTATAGCACTAAACATTGAAATAAATAATCAGGGATTAAAACATCCAATATATAAAAATAAAGATAAAATTTTTAATACACCTGCTTTTAATTTTGATGAAGTTGCAACATTACCAAAAAATTCAAAATTACTAGCCTCAAATCCTATAAATAAAGTTATGGGAGTAAATTTTCAGTCTGCAGTAAGTGATATATGGGGTATTCAATATCATCCTGAAATAACTTACGATAAAATGATAAGCCTTATACATTTCAGAAAAGAACGACTTTTAAACAATAATGCTTTTGTAGATGAGCAAGAGATAAATAATCATGTAAGAATGATTGCTGAAGAAAATAAGATTACAAATAAAGATCTTAGAATGCGTGAACTTGAAAACTGGCTTAATTATCTTTTAAAATAGACCCTCTGTTTCACCTTTTTCATTAATACGAATTGAGTCCGCAGCTGGCACTTTTGGCAATCCTGGCATTGTCATTATTGCACCGCATACAACAACGATAAATTCTGCTCCTGATGATAGTCTTACTTCTCTTATTGGTAATACATGACCTGAAGGTGCTCCCTTTAGATTTGGGTCAGTGGAAAAACTATATTGAGTTTTTGCAATACAAATTGGTAATGATTGGTAACCTCTTTCTTCAAAAGCTTTTAATTGGTCCCTTATTTTAGTATCTGCTACTACTTCGCTTGCTCTATAAAGTTCCTTGGCAATTGTTTCTATTTTTTTAAATAACGAAGTTTTATCATCATATAAAAATTTAAAATCACTATCTTTTTCACATAGTTCAACTACATCATTTGCTAAATTAGTTGCACCTTCTCCACCTTTTTCCCAATGCTTTGATATAGAGGCTTTAATATCCTTTTGTTCACAAAATTGGGTAACTTCATCAATTTCTTTATCAGTATCTAAAACAAAGTGGTTTATAGCTACTGTTACAGGTAATCCAAATTTTTGAATATTTTCTATATGTCTTTCTAAGTTAACCAATCCTTTTTTAACTGCATCTACATTTTCATTTTTTAATTCATCTTTTTTAACTCCTCCATGCATTTTTAGAGCTCTTATAGTTGCAACAATCACAACACAACTTGGTTTTAATCCTGATTTTCTACATTTAATATCTAAGAATTTTTCTGCTCCTAGGTCAGCTCCAAACCCTGCTTCTGTTACGACATAATCTGAGAGTTTTAATGCTGTCTTAGTTGCTAAAACAGAATTACATCCATGAGCAATATTTGCAAATGGTCCACCATGAATTATAGCAGGATTGTTTTCCAAGGTTTGTGTAACATTTGGTCTAATAGCGTCTTTTAACAATACAGTCATTGGACCCTGCGCGTTTAAATCTTTTGCATATATTGGTTTTTTGTCTCTAGTATAAGCAACAGTAATATTACCAATTCTATTTTCAAGATCATGCAAATCATTTGATAAACAAAAGATTGCCATTATTTCTGACGCAACAGTAATATCAAAACCATCTTCTCTTGGAAATCCATTCGCAACACCACCAAGATTAATATTTATAGATCTTAAAGCTCTATCATTCATGTCGAGAACTCTTTTCCAAACTATTCTTCTGACATCTATATTTAGTTTATTTCCCCAATATATGTGGTTATCTATTAATGCAGATAAAAGATTATGCGCAGATGTAATTGCATGAAAGTCTCCTGTGAAATGAAGATTTATTTGCTCCATAGGAACTACTTGAGCATAACCACCACCAGCAGCCCCACCTTTCATTCCAAAAGAAGGACCAAGACTTGGTTCTCTTAAACAAACAATAGATTTTTTACCTATTTTGTTTAATCCATCTGACAATCCTACAGAAGTTGTTGTCTTTCCTTCCCCTGCCGGAGTAGGTGTAATTGCTGTTACTAGTATTAATTTTCCATCTTTTTTGTCTTTAAATTTTTCTAAGTATTCAAGTTTGATTTTAGCTATATATCTGCTTATTGGACTATATGCCTCAGTTTTGTCGGGTACTCCCACTCCATCCAAAATTTCTTGGATAGGTTTCATTTTTGCTTCTCTAGCTATTTGAATATCTGATTTTGACATTTAGTTTAAAATTTATAATTGTTTAATGTGCAAAATGTCTATACTTTTTTGGTTTGATTTTAAACATCTAAAAAATATATATATAAAAAATAAGAAAAAATTTATGTTTAATTGGATAAAATTATAAAATGCAAAAATACTCAGTTTTTAGCCTCATTAAAAATGCATTCTCAGATCATCAGAATTGGGAAGTAGCATGGAAAGATCCAACTCCTAAAAAAGAATATGATGTGATTATCATAGGTGGCGGTGGTCATGGTTTAGCAACTGCATACTACTTAGCTAAGGAGCACAATATTACAAATGTAGCTATCATTGAAAAAGGCTGGATAGGCGGAGGTAATGTTGGAAGGAATACTACAATAATTAGATCAAACTATATGCATGATGACAATGCTTTGTTCAGTGAGTTTGGCATGGATTTGTGGAGAAAGATGAGTCAGGATTTGAATTACAATGTAATGTTTTCTCCAAGAGGAATAATTAATCTTGCCCATTCAGATGCACAAATGAATGCGTACTCTAGAAGAGGTAATTCAATGCGCCTAAATGGAATTGATGCAGTTTTATTAAATAGGGAAGAGGTTCAAAAAAGAATTCCAATGGCAGATTTTTCTGACAATGTGCGATTTCCAATTTTTGGAGGTTTAATGCAACCAAGTGCTGGGACTGCTAGACACGATGCTGTTGCTTGGGGATACGCAAGACAAGCAGACTCAATGGGTGTTGACATAATTCAAAATTGTGAGGTTACGGGATTTGATGTTAATAATGGTAAAATAGTTGGTGTAAGAACTTCTAGAGGAGATATCAAAGCGAAAAAAGTTGGTTTGTGTGTTGCAGGTAGCACAAATATTTTAGCAGAAATGTTAAATATGACATTACCAATTGAAACTCATCTTCTTCAAGCATGTGTATCAGAACCTGTTAAACCTTTGCTTGACCATGTAGTTACATTTGGTGCAGGTCACTTTTATTGTAGTCAATCAGATAAAGGAGAGATGGTTATGGGTGGAGACTTGGACGGATACAATAGTTACTCACAAAGAGGAAATTTACCAACACTCCAACACGTATTGACTGAAGGTATTGCAATGTTTCCATTTCTAAGCAAATTGAAAATGCTTAGAACTTGGGGTGGAATTATGGATATGTCAATGGACGGTTCACCAATTATTGATAAAACACATATCGATGGCTTATACTTAAATTGTGGCTGGTGTTATGGTGGATTTAAAGCTACTCCTGCTTCAGGTTGGACTTTTGCACATACAATTGCACAAGATAGAGTTCATGAATTAAACTCAGGTTACAGTTTAAATAGATTTAATACTGGTGATTTAATTGATGAAAAAGGTCTTGGTACTAAAACTTGGATATCTTAAATGCTCTATATATTCTGTCCACATTGTGGATCAAGATCACAGAATGAGTTTGCTTATGGCGGAGATGCAACAGTAAAACGACCAGAGCTTAACAAGGAAATTAGTGACCAAGAGTGGAATAATTTTGTTTATTTAAGAAAAAGTCCTAGAGGAAAACACCTAGAGTTGTGGCACCATATATCTGGCTGCAGACAATGGATTAAAGTTGAAAGAGATACTTCAACGCACGAAATTTTTAAAACCTATAAAGCAGATGAACTGACTGAATAATGTCACAAGATTTTAGATTAGATAACATTGGAATGGTAAATAGAAATAAAAAAATTTCTTTTACATTTAACGGTAAAAAATATTTTGGTTATGAAGGAGATACTATTGCTTCTGCTTTAATAGCAAATGGAGTGCATCTTGTTGGGAGAAGTTTTAAATACCATAGACCTAGAGGTTTCTTTGGAGTTGGTGTTGATGAACCTTATGCAATTTTACAATTAGAAAGAAATAATGAGAGAGATCCTAATATTAGAGCTACTGAACAGGAAATTTTTGAAGGTTTAGAGGTTAAAAGTGTAAATTGTTGGCCTAGTGTAAACTTTGATATTGGAGCAATTAATAATTTCTTAAAAATGTTTTTTCCAGCCGGGTTTTATTATAAAACTTTTATGTGGCCACCAAGTTTCTGGTACAAAATTTATGAACCTTTCATTAGAATGGCAGCAGGTTTTGGAGAAGCATCTATCAAACATGATAAAGAAAGATACGAGCATAAATATGAATATTGTGATTTATTAATTACTGGATCAGGACCTTCAGGTTTAGCTAGTGCATATGCAGCAGCAAAAAATGGTGCGCGTGTAATTTTAGCTGAAGACAAACCAAGGTATGGAGGTAGCTTGTTAACTAGTGATGTAAATGTTGGTAATCAAACTGGTGCTGAATGGTCAGAGAAAATAATTACTGAGTTAAAGTCAATGTCAAATGTGATTGTAAAAAATAGATCACAAGTATTTGGTTATTATGATCATAATATGTTGGTAATGTCGGAACGAATAAGTGATCACTTGCCTAAAACCCAAAAATATTTACCCAAACAACGCTTGTGGTACATAAGAGCAAAAGAAGTTCTTATTTCATCAGGTTCAATTGAAAGACCATTAGTATTTGGTAACAATGATACCCCAGGTGTAATGTTATCTTCGGCAGCTAAAGAATACATAAAGGTCTATGGAGTTTTAGTTGGGAAAAAACCTTTGATATTTACTAATAATGACAGTGGATATGAAACCGCTATAGAGTTCAAAAAAAATGGTGTTAATCCATTAATTTTAGACACTAGAAAAGAACCATCTTCTGACATTATTACTGAAGCAAAAAATTTAGGAATTGAAATTAAATATTCTTATGTGGTAGTTGCTGCTAAAGGATACAAAAAAGTTAAATCAGCTGATATTGCAAAAATATCTGATAATAAAAAAGATTTATCAAATATAGAAAATATTGAATGTGATTGTATTTGTGTTTCAGGGTTTTGGACGCCATCAATTCATTTAGCATCACAATCTGGAAATAAATCTGAATTTAATGAGAAAATAGATGCATTCATTCCAAAAAAATCTAAACAGAAAGAAAATACTATTGGTTCAGCAAACGGTAAATTTACTTTAGAGGAAACTATTAATGAAGCATTCAATAAAGGATACGAAGTCTCAAACAAAATAACTGAAAATAATAATAAAGTTTCTGTTCCAACAGTAGTTGAAAAAAAATCTACAGAGCATGACAAGTTTTGGTGTGTTCCATTACCAAAAGGTAAATCTTACAAAAGATTTTTAGATTTTCAAAACGATGTGGCTGTAACAGATATAGAGTTGGCATTAAGAGAAGGTTTTAGATCAATCGAACATGTAAAAAGATATACCACCCTTGGAATGGCAACAGATCAAGGAAAGACAAGTAATCTTAATGGTTTACAATTAGTGTCAGACATTGAAAATAAAGTTGTACCACAAGTTGGCCACACTACATTTAGGCCACCTTATACACCTGTTTCAATTGGAGCAATTGTGGGAAGAGAAGTTGGCAAACATTCTAAACCGACAAGAAAATCACCAATGCACGAGTGGCACGAAAAAAATAATGCAGTATTTGTTGATGCTGGAGTTTGGTTGAGACCAAGATACTACAAGCAAGGAAATGAAACATTATTTGAAGCTTCAAAAAGAGAAGCAAAAAATGTAAGAAAAAATGTAGGTGTATGTGATGTAACTACTTTAGGAAAAATAGATGTTAAAGGTCCCGATGCTGCAGAATTTTTAAATAGAGTTTATACTAATGCATGGCTTAAGCTACCAGTTGGTAAAGCAAGATATGGAGTGATGCTAAGAGAAGATGGAATTGTAATGGATGATGGAACAACAACAAGAATTTCTGAAAATCATTACCACATGACAACTACAACAGCGCAGGCAGCCAATGTCCTATCTCATTTAGAATATTATTTGCAGCTAGTTTGGCCAGAATTAAATGTGAATGTAGTTTCAACAACAGAGCAGTGGGCTGGTGCTGCAATAGCAGGCCCAAATTCAAGAGCATTACTAATGAAATTATTTCCAAATACTGATGTATCTAATGAAGCTCTACCATTTATGGGTTACAAAGAGGCTGATTTATTTGGTATTCCTGCAAAGATTTATAGAATTTCATTTTCAGGAGAGCTTGCTTATGAAGTTAATGTGGAGTCAGACTATGGTAATTTCATGTGGGAAAAAATTATCGAAGTTGGTAAAGAATTTCAAATACAGGCATATGGAACTGAGGCCCTATCTACTTTAAGGATAGAAATGGGTCACGTTGCTGGCTCTGAGCTTGATGGGAGAACAATTCCTCATGACGCATCGCTGGAAGGTTTGGTAAGTAAGAAAAAAGACTTTATTGGTAAAAGATCTTTAAGCAGATCAGCTTTTACAAAACCAGATAGAGAAAAAATAGTAGGTGTTGTTCCATTAGACAAAACAACAAGTATTCCTGAAGGTTCATATATTGTTAAAGACCCTAAAGCAAAACTTCCAAACCCTAAATTAGGTCATGTCTCAGCATCATGTTGGAGTGTTGAGTATGATAATCCATTCTCGCTTGCGATAATTAAAGATGGAAAAAATATGATAGGACAAAAGCTATTTGCTATGTCACCTTTAAAAAATAAGACTATTCCTGTGGAAATTGTTTCATCTCATTATGTTGATCCTGAAGGAAAGAGAGTAAGGGCATGAAAATGATTTCTGCATTACAAAATGTCCATGTCGAAGGGTCATTTGGAAATTTTGAAAATAAATCTGAAAATGAATTATTAAAAATTAAAGAATTAAAAAATTTATTGATCGTTCAAATAGTTCAGTATAAAAATTCTTCAATTAAAATTGACGATATAAATTTTAACAAGTTAAAATTTGTAAATCAGGCACAAAAAGTAGTTTCAAATGAAAATATAAGAGTTTTGTGGAATTCACCAAATAATTGGCTTTTAGTTTCTCATAACAAAGAATTGTTAAAAGAAATTTACAGTACTTTTAATGAAAATGATTTTGCTGTTACAGACCTTTCTCATTCAAAAGCAACAATAGAGTTAGAAGGACCATACGTAAAAGAAGTTTTAAAAAAAGGATGTCCTTTTAATTTTAACATTTTAACAAAAAATATGAGTATTAACTCAGCTTATAATGGAATTTCTTTTATAGTTGATTTGGTTGAAAATGAACCAGAAAAAGCAAGAATTTTTTCTCTAAGAAGTTTTGGGGAATCTTTATACCGTTCTATCACTGATGCTTCTTTAGAATTTGGCTATAAGTGTAATTAGTTATTATTCCTCAGTTTTAAATCTAGATTTCTGAATAAATAAAACAAATAGCACTGGTATAATTAAGGTAATAATTGTAACTGTAATTAATAACAATCCTAGCTCAGAATAGTCTGCTGTAGTTAAAATTGCGTTTGTAACCTTATCTTTTACTTCTCTTGTAATTGTAAAAATTTCATTAAGATATTTTGTTAATAAAGCACTTGCAGACAAAGCTAAATTAGTGAATGAGGCAAAAACCGCAAAAAAAGTTGCTTTTAAATGTGAAGGAGCATTCTTAGCAATCCAAGCCAAAAGTGGAATCATAGATATTTGACCCAATGGAGATTCTAATGCTGTATTAATTATTGCTATAAATTTTGCATCAACAATTCCATTTGTTAACGAAGAAGTCCAGTTATGAAATCCATAATACATTCCAACACTTGGCAAAAATAATATTGATCCAGCAATTGATAAAATTACGATTATTTTAGCAATAGAATTTTTTGCCATAAATGGTCTTAGCATTATTATTCCAACTAATGTTAGAACAGAAGCTAGTAAAGACAGTATTGAAAAAAATTGTTCATTAAACTGTAGTTCATCAATTTCAAACCAAGATAAGCCCGGTCCAGGTCCAGGCATGGCTCTAAATATAAAAATAATTATAGCAGTTCCAACTATAGTAAATCTTAACTTTTCAGGTAACTCTTTAATAAGTTTGTTCATAAGAAATAAAATGATTAACATAGAACCTAAAAAAACAATTTCTTGTGCAAAAGGTAATCCTAACGAACCGACACTCAATGTGAAAATTACAAAAATTAAACTACCACCTAGTATCCACCAATTTACTTTTGTTTGCTCATGATTAAAATTATCTTCTTCACCTGATAGACCTTGTCTAATTAAAATGTTTTTCTTTTTATTTTTTAAATAAGCAGCAAAAATAACACCTAAAATTGAAACCATTGGTATTATTAATGCATAAAGATATATCGAGCCGTATAATTGTATTTTTTCAGCCTGTTCAAGATCATCTACCCCCTTAAATAAAATCACATTGGCAAGAGCAACCAACACTGTCCCACCTATAATTGCAAATCTTCCAAGTGTTTGCATCGTCGTATGCATAATTTTAATTTGATCTGCTGTAAATTTTTCTCCGTTCTCATTTATTAGGGGCACAGCCTCGACTGTCATTGCATCAGCAACAACATCTTGGACTACATATCCAATAGGAGCTAAAAGAACACTTATTACAAACCAAGTTTCAACTTTTAAATAAGATGACATTTGTTCTGTATGAATTATTAGTCCGTACATTATTAATAAACTTACACCAATTAATGAGGCACCGACGTAAACCATGTAATTCTTTTTATTCCATATTAAATCTACCAAATGCCCTAGTGGCATCTTTAAAGCCCAAGGTATTCCTGCCCAGAAACCTAATCCTGCAAGAAATGCTGCAGATAAATTTAAGTAATCTTTTACAAAGAAAGTACCTACTATCCCTGTAAGTCCAGATATACCTGCTGCCACGTAAATCATTAACGGAGGTAAATAAGACAACTTAAATTGTCTACCTAAATCGAAAAGTGTTGAGTCTATAAATTGAATGATTTTGTCCATTTATTCTTAATCTAAAAGATTTAATTTAATTAGATTATTATTTTTTGTTTCTTTGCACCACAATTCATAACTTTCGCACACTCGCCACAAATGATTTGTAGCTCTTTGTGATATTTCCAAGGGAAAATGACTTTTTGCATAGTACAAATCAGGAAATTTAATCAATTGTTTAATCATTGCTTCTTTTTGTAAATTCAAAAGCCTTAAAACCTCTTTAGAAATTTTTTCTCCCGAGGTATCATCAACAAAATCGTTTTCTTTTAGTTTCTCAAACCATTCATCATGAAATTTACCACTACTTACTTTTTCATACAATTTTGAACCCATAAATCTTTCAATTGCATCTATATTGGAAATATCAATATTTTGTTTTTTAATTTGAAATATTTCTAAATAGATTGCCTCAGCAACATAAAGTATGTAGGGTTTTTTATTTTCTTCTCCCATAAAATTATAAATCTAAAGTGTAATAACAAGAATTAGGGTCCTCTTTATAGTGAGCAAATGGTTTACACTTTCTAAATTTAAAATGTTCAAAAAGTTTTCTGGCAGGTAAAAAGAATTTTCCAGATCCTGTTTCAATACTTAGCTTTTTTATACCTAATTTTTTTGCCTGAATAATTAAATGCGAGATTATTTTATTACCGATACCTCTATTTCTAAAATCATCAGATACTCTTATAGATTTAAATTCTCCATGATTTTGTCCAACAAACTTTAAGGCTCCACACCCAATTAAATGATTATTATTCCACAAGCTCCAAAATTTTATACTCGGATCTTTGAGTCCGGGGATATCTAAAACATGAGTGCTGCCTTTAGAAGAAACAGATCTCAATTCAATAAAGTGTTTTATTAAAAGATGATTTACCTTTGGGTGGTCAAAGTTATTTTCTATTGATTTAATCATTAGCATGAACATATAATCTAAAAAAAAATTAAACCAATACGAAAAAATATGTGTGGAAGATACGTCATCACCAATGCTGTTTCAAAAACAAGTAAAATCGTTAAAACTGCAATTAATGTAGAAGACTCAGAAAATTATAATGCACATCCTTACCAAAAACTTCCAGTTATTAAGAAATATAACAATGGAAATACTCTTGAAAATTTAAAGTGGGGGATTGTACCTAGTTGGGCTAAAAAAAAAGACTTTAAACCACTAATTAATGCAAGATTAGAGACGATTGATGAAAAGGTCTCTTTTAAAAAGTTAATAAAACTTCAAAGATGTGTTGCCGTGGCCGATGGTTTTTATGAATGGAAGAGAATAGAAAAAGAGAAGACCCCTTATTACTTTTTAAGAGAGGATAAGAAACTTATTTATATTGCTGGTATTTATGAAGAAGATCAATTTTGTATGATTACTGAAGAAGCAAGTTTAAATGTGACAGAAATTCATCACAGACAGCCAGTTATCTTAAATGAAAGTGATGTTAATAAATATTTGAATATTGAAATTTCAGGTTCAAATTATTTAAAACAATCGCAAAAATCAAAACTTTCTTTTTATGAAATTTCTAAGGATGTAAATAAGCCAACAAATAACAATATTTCTCTGATACAACCTCTATAAAATTACTTTTCAATAATTGTTAGATGTCCCATTTTCCTTTTTGCTTTTACTTGTTTTTTTAAATAGTCATAAAAAAACTCATTCTCTTTAAAAGTTTTATTCCTATAAATTGTTATGTCATCACCAATGAGATTTGTCATTTGAGCATTATATATTTTTTTTGTAACGATTTTTTTTAAACCACAAACAGCTCTTATATGATTTTCAAATTGACTAACATTATGTGAGTTTATTGTTAGATGACCAGAATTATGAACTCTAGGTGCAATTTCATTAACATATAAGTTTTCATTTTTATCAATAAAAAACTCAACACATAAAGTTCCAATATAATCTAGTTCTTCAACAATTTGTTTTGCCCATTCTTTAGATTTTGCCTTTATTGTTTCCGAAATTTCAGCAGGAATTTTTGAATGTTTCAAAATTTGATCTTCATGAACATTCTCAATCGGTTCATATATTTCATATTTTTGATTGCCAAATCTACATATGACAATTGAAATTTCTTTTTTAAGATTAATAAACTTTTCTAAAATATATTCTTTAGTAAAATCAATATCTTCATTTATGTCAATTAAACTATTTAATTTATATTGACCTTTACCATCGTATCCAAGAGTAGTAGTTTTAAGTAACCCGGGCAAAAGGTTTTCATTATCTTTTATTTCATCCTTATTTTTAATTAAAGCATAGTTAGTTGTTTTAATATTATTTTTATTTAAAAAATCTTTTTCAGTTAATCTATTTTGGATTAAACTATTTATTTCTGGTTTGGGCAAAACACTCTTTGATTTATTTATTTCATTTAATATATCAAAGGGTATATTTTCAAATTCATAGGTAACTAAATCAACGCAATTAACAAATTCTGTTATAATTTTTGTATCATTATAGTTTCCATATATGAACTTATTTGCAAAATTTTTGGCAGGCGCATCTGGATCGTCACTAAGTACTACAGTTTTTATATCTATCTTTTTAGCAGCTTCAGAAAGCATACTACCTAGCTGACCACCTCCAATTATTCCTAAAACTAGCTGGCCCATTTATTTAGGTTTTTTTTTAACAGATTTTGATTGTTTAGATCGCCACTTGTTGAGATTATTTTTAACACCCATATCAAAGGTAGAGACAATTGATGCTGCATATAATGCGGCATTTATTGCTCCATCTGTACCTATTGCTACAGTTCCAACCGGTATACCTTTTGGCATTTGAGCTATTGACAGTAAACTATCTAGACCTTTTAATTTTTTACTTTCAATTGGCACTCCAATTACTGGAATTCTTGTTAGAGATGCAATCATTCCTGGCAAATGGGCTGATCCTCCAGCTCCAGCAATTATCACAGAAATATTATTTTTTTCAGCTGATTTTGCATATTTAAACATACGTTCCGGAGTTCTATGAGCAGAAACTATATTTGTTTCATAATTAATTTTAAGCAATTTAAGAATTTTTTCACAAAATTTCATTGTTGAGTAATCAGAATTACTTCCCATAACAATTGATACCTTGTGACTATATTTTTTGTTTTTCATGATATAAATTTGAATTAGTTTAGATTAGCATATTCTTTAAATTTAAACTAGTCGACAAATTATATTATACTTATATGGTCTTTAAATATGAACTATCGAATTGACAATCTTCAATATTGTAACTGGTCTAGAGATATTTTTTTAATCAATAGGGAAGCTGGATTAAATGCAGTACACGTTACTCTAGTATATCACGAAGATTATGACGAATTTTTGCTAAGATTAAAAGAGTGGGAAAGATTTTTTGAAGAAAATTCAGACTTAATATTTTTAGGAAAAACATTTGAAGATATTACAAAAGCTCAATCAGACAATAAAACAGCAATTTTTTTCGGTTTTCAAAATTGTTCACCGATTGAGGATGATATCAATTTAATAGAGAAAGTTTACGAGCATGGTTGTAGATTTATGCAACTTACATATAATAATCAATCTCTTTTAGCTACAGGATGTTATGAAAAAAATGATTCAGGAGTCACAAATTTTGGAAGAGAAGTAATTAAAGAGATGAACAGGGTAGGTATAGTTGTGGACATGTCCCATTCGGCAGAGAAAAGTACTTTGGATGCAATAGAAATAAGTGAAAAACCAATTGCAATTACCCATGCTAATCCCTCTTTCTGGCATCAAGCTTTAAGAAACAAATCAGATTTCTTGTTAAAGAAACTTTCTGAAAGTGGAGGTATCTTAGGTTTATCATTATATTCTCATCATTTAAAAGATGGAACAAATTGTAAATTAGAAAGCTTTTGTGAAATGGTTGCTAAAACTGCAGAAATAATGGAAGTAAAAAATATTGGTATTGGATCAGATCTATGTTTGAACCAACCTGACAGTGTTGTTGAATGGATGAGAAATGGAACTTGGTCTAAAAGTACAAATTATGGAGAGGGAAGTAAAAAAAAACCTGGATTTCCAAAACAACCTGACTGGTTTTTGGACGCTAGAGGGTTTGATAATTTAGAAAGTGGATTAAAAAAAGTTGGTTTTAATATGCAAGAAGTAGAAGGAATTTTAGGAAATAATTGGTTTAATTTTTATAAAGGAATTAATTAATGGAAATAAGATTAAGAGATCCAAAATTTTTGATGAAACTATCTAAATTGGGATCTTTTCATCAATCAAAATTATCGTTTTTAAGATCTTTTTTATCTGAATTTAAAGATTGGAAATATAGCCGAGATTTATTTCAACTTAATGACAAAGGACATGGTAGAGCAGTTTATTCATTTACAAAAAACAAAAGAACATATTCTCTCATTTGTTTTGCTAATGAAATCAAAGATGGCGAAAGATCAGATAGAGTAATAGCCACTAAGTGGGATGCTGCTTTTACCTTATTTGATGGAATTCCATCAAAAGAAGATATAGATAGACTTAACAATAATGTTCCAAAACAAGAGGTGGGAAGACTTTCGTATAAGGAATTAACGTTATCAAGAGCCAACAAGTCAGTAAGAGTTTTCGACCATGTGGTTGACAGTTTATCAAATGGAGAGCAACCTAATAAAGAAATTTTGTCAAAGGTTGGGTATTTATATAGAACAACAGCAGTTTATGGATCAGGTAAATTTGGTTTAGCAGACAGGTTTAGAATTAAAAATAGAGAGGAAATCAGAGGACCTTTTAGATTAGAGATGATGCTAGTTTATCTCGTTAGACAATTTACATTTGATCAGGTTAATCATATTGCAAAAAATAAAAATCCAAAACTAGCAGTAGAATTAGATCATGCAATTAGCAGAAACTTAGGAATAGGAAATTCCACTGGCCTTGGTATGGCTCCATTTATTGTAAATCATCCTACTTTGTTGAATAATTGGATACATGCAAGAGAAACTGCTTTGAAAAAAATAAGAGAAATAGAGAAAGTTTCAAAAAATGAGATTGATATTTTTTATAATTGCCTAATTAAATCTTTAAAGAATATAACCAGTTGGCACACTGATAGCGAATTTCAAAAAGAAAAAATCAAAGGTTTAATTGAAGATTTAAAAAAGTTTATAAAATTTATGAAAGAAGATTTTAAATTTAAAAATTCATATCAATTTAATCAAATTTACAACTGGTCAGAGGAAAATTTAAAAGATGAATGTATAGAATATATTGTATCTATGATGATGGAACCGTATGATAAAATAGTTAATCCATTGATTACGCAAATGAGTTCTGAGGAGGAAGAGCATTTTAATATTCCTGTTGATAGAACTATTGAAGATTTAAGAAACATATTAGAAAATAAATATTCTGAAATACTTAAAATTGATTTTTTAAAAGACGAAAATAATCAAAACTTTTGGTTTATATCAAAAAATAAAGAAGAGCCTAGAATAGGAGACAGATATATTGATGAGGGATCTGATTTAGAACAACCGTTGGCAATAGCAAGAGACATAAATAAACTTTATGAAGCTGTATTTACAAAAAAAAATAGTTCTAAAATTGGCAAATTTTTAAAAGATAATAATCATTTAAGACACGTTGTCAGAAGAGCATTTATTGCAGAAAAGTTTCCTTATTCAGAAATCCAAGACAATACAATTGGGTCCAAACTAGTTCCAATTGATATGTTAAGATTAAAATTATCATTTTTTGGAGCTATAAAGTTTGATCCTAGATCAGATAAATGGTTGCGTATTTGCATGTTCCAAGGGGCACCTTTGCCTTCAGAATTAGGAAATTTTGATGATAAATGGATTTATAAATCATAAATAAATGAGAAGCTTTAGTGAAATAGAAATAACTACAAAAAAGGCATCTAAAGCTATTGGTTTTTCTTGGGGAATATCAGAGGAGGTTGGAAAAAATATTCGATTACTAGAAATGTTTGGACTACCAGGTCTTAAAAATTTAAACCAATACTACAAAATTTATAAAATCAGTAATTTTGAAAATATAGATGAAATATCGGCCTCAAATACTCCAAAAACTTTTTATTGTCCTATATTATCTGGATTAAATTTTTTTGATCAATCTTCATCAATATCTAAATTCAACGAAATTGAAATAAATAAGATTGCTTTTCCACTTATATTTTTATCATTTGTAAGCAGAACTTCAGAAATTATTGGTAAAAGAATTTTTCTAAAGATGGATGATAAAGAATTTTTATTTAATTTTAACGAGTCTATTTATTCAAACTATCTAACAGGAGACGTATTGGAAAAATCAGATAAAATTAAATTAAAATTTTTAGATAATAAGAACAGTTTTAATGAAGATGATTGGTCTGAAATTTATAACTTATCACTAAAAACTTACGTCGATGAAAGTGATAAATCGAGGGAACGAACAGCAGGAGCTGGATTAACAGATAATGACTAAAGAATATGATGCAGAATTAAATAAGAATTTAGAAGCAGATTTAAATGATATTTGTGAAGAGTGTAAAAAAGAAGATGAAAGTGTAACTCAAAATTTATTCCTTACTGGTTTTAAAATTTGCAAATCTTGCAGAACATCTAAAACTGTTTTTCCTTTTTAGCTAATATTACTAATTGGAATTGAATTCATTCTATTAATTATGAATGTTATAGATAGAAAAGCTATTATTAAAAAAGATAAAAATACTATTCCAAATGATTTCAAATTAGATTTTAAATTCAAAATTTGTTTGGTTGATATTATGAGAGATGCAAATATCCAAAATTGAGTAAGGAAAATAATTGGCAGAACTAAGTCAGGTGTTACTGCAAAAAACCTAATTAAACCTGGCGCATGAGCATAACCCACAGCTATTAAAATCTTTTTAAAAGGAACCTTACTCCCTTTATCAGGAAAAATTTTTACTCCAATTACAAAAATAAAAATAGCCCAAACAAACCAGGTTAAAAGAGCTGTCAAGCCCGAGATGCCAATTGATGTTCTCACAATTGAATTTGCCGCTACTGCTCCTGCAACACCATCAAGTATCATTACAAGACCAGCAAAATAGATTGCAGCCTCACCAAAGTATTTATTATCTCTGTATAAGCTTTTATCTAATTTTAAAGATTTAAAAAAAATTTCTAAAAATTGTGCGAACATTTTAATTAGGGAGGAGCTAAACTCCTCCCTTCAATTGCTTAACCTTTTACAACTTCTCTTGTATTGGCGTTGTAAGATTCTTTAAATGGTATATCTACTATTACTGCATCAACAGGTTTACCTGGAGTTTCAGAATATTTCTCAGGTAAATGTACCTTGAACTTAGATCCTACTTTTCCCTTTGGAAATCCATTTGCGTTCAATGTTCCATCAAATGGTACATAACCCATAGCAATGTTCTGTTTTTTTTCAGGATGATACCAAGGAGAAGTAACAAAACCTATAGGTTCTCCACCACCCTCATCTGAAATTAGCCAAAAGTCAGGAGCGTATTCCTCAATTGGTTTTCCACCTAATTCAAGACCAACTAATTGAAGTTTGTATGGTTTGTGACCTGCTTTTAAATCAGCTTTCATTTTTTCAAGAGCTTTCTTTCCTACGTAATCTGCTTTCTTGTTCCATTCTCCTTTACCAGACAATGATACTTGATAACCTAAATTACATTGAAAAGGATTATGTTGATTGTCCATGTCTTGACCCCAAGAAAGAATTCCAGCTTGAATTCTTCTATGGTGTGCAGGCGCAATAACCATTAGGCTATGTTTTTTTCCTGCTTCAAGAACAGCATTCCACATATCTTCTGCATATAATGTACATTCTCTTAAATAAATTTCATAACCAGCTTCGCCAGAAAACCCTGATTGAGATATTACGCAACTTCTTCCACCAATTTTTGCTTCAGCTAAACCGTAGAATGGCATATTGTCAAAATCAACTTGATCTCCGCATAAATCTTTCATTAATGCTTTAGATTTTGGCCCTTGTATCTGAACTGGGCTTACATCTATCTCATCAATTTCTACGTTAAATCTCTCATCAGCATTTACGCCTTGTAAATAAAGACCTATATCACTATCAGATAAACTAAACCAAAATTCATCTTTAGATATTCTTAAAAGAATCGGATCATTTAATACTCCACCATACGCGTTGCAAAGAATTACATATCTTGCTCTCATTGGAGAAATTTTTGTAGCATCTCTTGTTATTACATAGTCAACAAATTTTTCTGCATCTGGACCCTTCACTCTAATTTGTCTTTCTACAGCAACGTTCCACATTGTTACATGATTTACTATTGCCTCATATTCTACCATTGCACCACCATCTTCAGGTTTTACATATCCTCTTGGATGGTAAATACGATTATATACAGTTGCTCTCCAACAACCTGCTTTCATTGATAAATGCCAGTAGGGTGATTTTCTTACACGAGTTGAAATTAACATTTCAACTTTTGTTGGTCCACTTTGTCTTAAATTATAAGGCACTTTTCTATCAGATTGGTCTACTGATGTTACGTGTCTTAACTTACTATAGTCAAATTCATTAGACATAGTTATTCTCCTTCAACCACTTGTTTGTTTCCTTCAAGCCGCCGAATGTATAAATGTGAAAATAATCAGTATGCGATTTAACTTTCCCAATTAAATCATTAGGGTCTTTAGGTTTCAATAAATCTAATGCCTTACTAAAATTAGATTTAAGAAAATTAATGGAATTTTTTGCTCCAACAATATTTGCAAACTTAATTAAGCTTGAAATTTTCATGGGCCCAGTTATTCCAACATGAACTGGTATCGTTTGTTTAGAAATGAAATCAACGATAGGCTGAGAGTCTAGTAACCATTGAGTTACTATATAATCAGCATAAGGCTTTTTATCTATCATTGCTTTTTCTAATTCTGAATCGGATATATCAGGACTACCCTCTGGATGTCCAGCAATTCCGATCTTAATTCCATCAAATAAGCCTGTCTCCAATATTTGATAAGAGCTATCAAATTTTCCAATTGGGTCTCTACTTCCGCCTATGGCCAATATTTGTTTTACACCTAAATCTTTACATCTTGATACATAGTCTTTAAGTTCTTCTTCGTTACCGATTGATCTAGCTGGGAAGTGAGGTACCGGGTTAAATCCTCTCTTGACTAAATCGCCGGACTTATCCGCAGTCTCCTTATAATCACCTCCAGGTAGCATTGTAACATAAACATCTTTAACTTCAGGTAAAGTATCAAGATCTGTGTGAGGTCCAATTTCTAATGAAAAATTCATTATTGGATAATTATTTATTTTAAAATAACTGTCTAGAAAAATATTAGATCAAAGTGTCAGGGTTATTTTTTCTGACCTCTGTGTTTTTGAATTCTCTGACCGTACTGCTGTGTTACTCTGTCAAAGATGATCGCTAGAGCTACTATGGCCAGTCCATTCATCATTCCAAGCGCTAAATATTGATTAGAAATAGCTTGTAAAATAGGCACTCCTAGACCTTTTACCCCTATCATTGATGCGATTACTACCATTGCCAAAGCCATCATAATTGTTTGGTTTATTCCTGCGAATATTGTTGGTAATGACAGAGGTATTTGTACAGATTTTAATTTTTGCATTGGTGTTGCTCCAAACGCCTCACTTGCCTCAAGGGTTTCTTTATCTACTTCTCTAATTCCAAGATTTGTTAACCTAACTACTGGAGGTAAAGCATAAATACACACTGCCAATAAACCAGGCACTTTTCCTATTCCTAAAAGCATTATTATAGGTATGAGATAAACGAAACTTGGAATAGTTTGCATCATATCCAATATGGGTAACACAGCCTTTTCTGCTCTACTTGATTTTGACATTAATACCCCAATTGGAATACCAACAACTATACAAACTAATGTTGAAACCGAAATTATAGCAACAGTTGCCATACAATTTTTCCACATTCCAAAATAACCTATAACTATAAAACAAATTACAGTTCCTATGACTAGCTTAATACTTCTCGATCCAATCCAAGCCAATAAAGCAAATACTCCAATGACTAAAGGCCAAGGACTATTAACTAATAATTTTTCCAACCAAATTAAAAAATATAACAGCGGATCAAAAAAACTCTCAATACCGTCACCATATGCTCTTGAAAAATCTTTAAAACTTAAATCAATTCCTTTTTTTAGCTCTCTAAGAGCTGTTCTATCCATTACAGGAATTTTAGTAAAGAAGTCCATTAATTCTCTTTTTAAAATCGAACCCGTTTTACGACGGGTTCGATAATTTTATTTGATTAAAGTGCTTTTTTTATTTTTTTAGCCGCTGAACTTGAAACCCATTTAGACCAAACGTCCTCTTGTGTTTTCAAAAATTCAATTGCTGCATCTGCACCTTCAGCTTGGTTTTCTCCCATCCAAACTAACATCCCATTCATTACTGGACCTGGGTATGTTCTTTTCTCAAGATAATCCATACCTTCTTTTCCTGCAGTTTTCTTGTAATTGTCAGTTGCAACTGAATAAACTTCAGATTTAACCCATGAAGATTTTAAAGGATTTGCACACTCTTGCTCTGGTTTTGATAAACAATTATCCCAGTTATCTTTACCTGCGTACTCACCCATATCTACAGCTATCATTCCATATTTTCCAATTATAGCAGTTGGTGACCAGTAGTAACCAAACCAGTTTTCACCTCTTTCTGCAGCTTTTGCAATTGAACCATCAAGACCTGCTGCTGATCCAGTTTCTACTATAGCCCAACCTTTGGCTTCCATTCCCCAAGCTCTAAAATGATTTCTGTTACTTAGTTCACAGTTCCATCCTGGAGGACAAATATGAAATCCACCTTTTGATGGATCTTCCGGGTGTGGAAATAGATCAGGTCTTTCTAAAATTGCATCGGCAGTTGTAAGTTCTGGATGCTTCTCTAAAGTTGCTGGCAATACCCACCAACCTTCACCTAAACCAGTAATTGGTGCTTTATTTATTGAGTGAAGTTTTCCTTCAGCTACAGCAGCTTCTAACTCTACTTTTGCTGCATTTGCCCAAAACTCAGGAGCTATATCTGGCTCACCTTTTTCTTGCATCGAAGTAAATGTAGGCATTGTAGCACCAGGCACAAGCTCAACATTACATCCATAACCTTCTTCTAATATGATTTTGTCAACTTCAGCCATAAAATTTGCTGACGCCCAGTTCATATTAGCAATAGTAATGTCTCCACATTTTGCATTAGCAACATTACCGTAACTTGTAACGCCTAAAACAAATAATGCAGAAAGCAATATTCTTTTTAATTTCATTATTATCTCCTAATTAATTAATTATAATTGATCAGAACACATAGAAGGATAAATTGCAAACTGGTTTCAACTCTTAGTTGTGTGAAAATTGTCTTTATACCATGCATATTTATAAATAAATTATTAAAAAAATATTAAACTCTATGGCTCAGAAAGACGTTGGTAACAAAGTACCCATTTATAAACTTAAAGAAACAAAGGAAGTTATGGAATTCTATGATGAATGGGGACACAACAATAAATATGACAAAGACATGCTTGATTGGAATTATACAGGTCCAAAAGAAACATCCGAAATATTTGCAAAATACCAAAAAGATAAAAATATAAAAATTTATGATGCTGGATGTGGTACAGGCTTAGTTGGTTTAGAGTTAAAAAAGTATGGTTTTACTGACTTTTATGGTGCTGATTTATCACAAAAACTTTTAGATTTAGTTCCAAACAATCTTTATAAAAAATTAGAAAAAGTTGATTTAAATAAACCAATAAATGAAAAAGATAATGACTACGACGCGCTAATGTGCGTTGGAACATTTACTTTTGGTCATGTAAAACCACCAGCTCTTGATGAATTTATAAGGATCACAAAAAATAGAGGGCTTATTTGTTTTACAATTAATGAAGGCATTCATGAAGAGTATGGCTTTGATAAAAAAATTCAAACATTAAATGAGGAAAGAAAGTGGAAAGAGTTAGAATTTTTCAAGTCAGATTATATAGCAAGCAAAGATGTAAATGCTTGGTTGGGTCTATATGAAGTGACTAAATAATGTCAGAAATTTATAAGATTATAGATAAAAAAAAATTAGAAGTTGTTAAGAAACCCATTAACAAAGCTCATGGTCTACCAAATGAGTGTTACACAAATAAAGAATATACTTTAATAGAAAGAAAAAAACTTTTTGAGGATAAATGGACTGTAATCGGCGCAGCAAGCTCATTGCCAAAAGCAGGAGATGTAAAGCCATTTGATCTCTTAGGTTTACCATTGCTTATAGTTAGAAATAAAAAAAATAAAATCAAAGTTTTTCATAATGTATGCAGTCATAGAGGTGTAAAGCTTGTAGATAAACCTGGCAACATAAGAAATGTAGTCAGATGCCCTTACCATTCCTGGTCTTATACAGCGGATGGAGAATTAATAGCTACTCCTCATATTGGTGGTATGAATAAACACCAAAGCTCAAAATTTGATAAATCAAAAAACAATCTAAAAGAAATAAAATCTTATGTGTGGCTTGATTTAATAATTATAAATATTAGCAACAATCAAATGTCTTTTAAAGACTACATCAAACCTTTAGATGAAAGATGGTCTAAATTTTGGATAAGCAAAGATAGAGAGTTAATAAATCATGCAAATGATTTTGGATACTTTAAATTAAAAGCAAAATGTAATTGGAAATTTGCAATTGAGAATTACTGTGAGAGTTATCATTTGCCTTGGGTACATCCTGGACTAAATGAATATTCCAAGATAGATGATCATTATCATATTCAAGGTTTACCCAATCGATTTGCTGGACAAGGAACGACAAATTATAATCCCAAATTTAGAGGAAAGGAAAAATTTCCAAGCTTTCCCAATTGGCCAAAAAATAAAGAGAGTATTGCAGAGTATGTTGCGCTCTTTCCTAATGTTATGTTAGGTATTCATAAAGACCATTATTATGCATATTGGCTAGAACCAATCGATCATGAAAATACTTTAGAACATATGGAGATATATTATGTCGGAGAGAAAGCTGCTAAATCTGATAAATTTAAGTCATTGAGAAAACAAAATCATAAATTGTGGGAAGACATTCAAAAAGAAGATGTAGATATCATTCAACGAATGCAAATAGGCCGCAATTCTAATGCATATAATGGTGGAAATTTTTCTCCTGATATGGATAATCCCACTCATCAATTTCACAAGTGGGTATCAACTAATCTTGTGTAGAAAGTGAAAATTTATGTATAGACCATTACCAGATGAGCTTACAATTAAGCATTCTCCAATTGAAGGTCTTGGTTTGTTTGCAACAAAGGAAATAAAAGCAAATACATTTATTGGTATTACGCATATTAGAGATGAACAATTCGAAAATAAATATATTAGAACTCCATTAGGTGGATTTTATAATCACTCAGATAATCCAACAATTCAAAGACTAGTATCAAATGTTTTACCGACTTTAAAATTTGGTGATCCAATTGATCCAACCGTTAAAGCAAAAAAATTTAACGATAACGATGATAATTTAGAAAACATGTATTACAATTTATTAGAGAAACCTGATGCTAAATATTTTTTTATGGTATCAATAAAAGATCTAAAGCCAGGTGATGAACTTTGTGCAAATTATAATCTTTATACCTACCCAAAGACTGGTGTAGGTATTCAGATGCTATAATTTTCTTAATGAAAATAATTTTAATTATGGGTCTGCCGGGAGCAGGTAAAACGACTTTGGCTGAACAATTATCTCCAAAGCTTAATGCAAAAAGATTAAATGCTGACGAAGTTAGAAAAGCCGCAAATGATTGGGATTTCTCAGAAGAAGGAAGAAAAAGACAAGCAAAAAGAATGGCAGATTTTGCATTAAAATTAAAAAGTGAAGGTAATTTTGTAGTTGCTGATTTTATTTGTCCCACACCAGAAGCAAGGAGTTTATTTCCAGCAGATTATATAATTTGGGTAGATACAATTAAAGAAGGAAGATTTGAAGACACAAATCAGATGTTTGTTAAGCCTGAAAAATATGATTTTCATGTAACCTCTCAAGATGCTAGTGTTTGGGCTGAAAAAATTATAAAGGAGATAGTCCAATGAGCTATAAATGGGATAATAAAAAACCAACTGCACAAATGCTTGGAAGATGGCAACCTTTCCACGAGGGACACTACACTTTATTTAAAGAAATTATAAAAAAAACTGGTCAAGTTTGTATTCAAATTAGAGATGTTCAGGGCATTGATGATAACCCATTTGATTTTGAAACTGTAAAAAAAAATATAGAAGATAAATTAAATCCAGAATTTGAAGGTAGATTTAAAGTAATGATGGTCCCAAATATAACAAATATATGTTATGGAAGAGGTGTGGGGTATAAAATTGAAGAAATTGTCTTATCTGAGGAAATACAAAAAATTTCAGCTACCAAAATAAGAGCTAAAATGAGAGAAGACGGTAAGCTAAAATAGGAAAAATTAATTCATTATGAACGTTAAGATCAAAAAATTAGGCAATGGTATAACCAATGTAATAATTAATGATCCAAAAACTTATAATTCATTATCATTTAAAACTTTAAGAGATCTTTTAAAAACTTTTATTAAACTAGATAAAGACAACAATACCAGAGTAGTAATTTTGGAAGGATCAGGCAAAGGTTTCAGTGCAGGACACAATTTAAAAGAAGTTGGTGGAATAAAAAATAGATCAAATCATTTAAAATTATTTAACTTGTGCTCAAAATTAATGATGAAAATTGTAGAGGGAAAAAAACCAGTCATAGCAAAAGTTCACGGTGCAGCTTATGCAGCAGGATGTCAATTAGCTGCAAGTTGTGATTTAGCTTACAGCACAACAACTGCAACATTTGCAACACCTGGTGTAAATATTGGATTATTTTGTAGTACTCCAATGGTTGCAGTTAGTAGAAAGGTTACTAGAAAAATAATGATGAAGATGCTTTTAACTGGAGAACCAATAAATGCTAAATATGCAAAAGATATTGGTTTAATAAATGATTGTTATCCAAGTAAAAAACTTAATTCAGAAGTTTTAAAAATTGCAAAAACTATTTCTTCAAAATCAAATTTAACAATTAAAATAGGTAAGCAAGCTTTCTACAAGCAATTAGAAATGCCACTAGGAGATGCATACAAATTTACGAGTAAAATGATGACTTTAAATATGGCTTCACAAGATGCAAAAGAGGGAATATCGGCTTTCTTACAAAAAAGAAAGCCTAACTGGAAAAATAAATAATAATTATTTTAAAAATTAAATTATGAATGATGATCAAATAAAATCTATTTTAAGAAAATCAAAAGTTATTGCAATGGTTGGTGTTAGTTCTGAGAAAAAAGGAGAAGATAAAAAAAATCTTAAAAGAAAACCAGCAAATGTAGTTATGAAGTATATGCAAAACTTTGGTTATAGGGTGATACCTATAAACCCTTTTGCAGTAGGAGAAATTGTAAATGGTGAGCCAATGGTTGAAAGCTTAGATAAAGTAAAAGAAGAGATTGATATAGTTGATGTTTTTAGACCTTCAAATGAAGCAGAGGGTATTGCAAAAGAAGCAATTAAAAAAGGAACTAAAGTATTATGGTTACAATATGGGATTCATAGTGACGAGGCTCAAACGATCGTTGACAAAGAAAATATTGAATTTATTTCTAACAGATGCATAAAACAGGAATATCAAAAACTTTTTCAAAAATCTAATCCAGTTTTTCCAGTTCTTAAAGATTAATGAAAAAAGTATTTTTGGTTTATGGCCATTATAATGAAAAATCTTTCAATTCAGCAATCAAAAATGCTTTTATAAAATCAGCAGAAGAAAAAGGTCATTCAGTAGAATGTATAGATTTATATAAAGAAAAGTTTAACCCAGTATATGCTGGTGAAAAAGCTGACGAAGTAGTTTTGGATCACAGAAAAAAAATTGATGAAACTGATTTAATTGTCCTTGTGGCACCTATTTGGAACTATAGAATGCCAGCAATATTAGAGGGTTGGATAGACAAAGTATTAGCACCACCTTGGGCTTTTTCTTTTAAGAAACTTATTGGTAATCATGGTTATGCTGTAGGAAAACTTAAAAGTAAAAAAGCTATTATTTTCTGCACATACGGCTCTCCAAGATTTTCAATTTCAGATTTTTTTTTAAATTTACCGCTTAGAAGAATTAAAAAAGGTATCTTTAATAAGTGTGGTATTTATGACATTACCTATAAACGATATTTTGCTGTACCATTTGTCTCAAATGAAAAAAGAATTGAATTTTTGGAAGATGTTAAAAATACAGCCAGTAATTTATAGTATCTTTTTTCTATTTATTTTTTCATTTAACGAATTATCTGCTGAGATAAGAAAACCAAATCCAGAGATAAAGCCAAGAGAAGTTATTGAGATACAACTCAATGCTTTAATGAAGAACGATAGTCCTGAAAAAGATAGCGGTATCATTCAAACCTGGTTTTTTGCTCACCCAAACAATCAAAGAGTTACAGGACCTATTGAGAGATTTAAAAATATGATTAAGACCGATTCTTATTCAATGCTTTTAAACCACGAAAATTATGAAATTCTAGAAGTTTATAAATCAAAAGGTGTATCGACATTTGAAGTAACCATTATGGACAAGGATAAAAAATATTACAAATTCAAATGGCAAGTTGAAAAATACGAAGTTGATGGATTTTTAAAAAATTGTTGGCTCACTACTGCAGTATCTCAACCAATGCCAATGGGCTCTTCTATTTAATGAAAAAACCTAGTTTTCCAGTACGAATTGCAATACTTATGGCAATTCTTTGTATCCCACCGATTGGTGCCACCCAGATAGGTTGGTATTATTTTGGACAAACTATGGGAGTAAATTTTGGTATGGCTGCAGGAGTGGTGAGTGTAATAACTGCCGCATATTTAATGTACCAAATGGGTTGGAGAGATGACGATGACGACGATTATCACTATTAGAATTATGTTTAGTTTATAGAAAAAATTTAGTAAAAATCGCATGATGAAATCAAAAGCAAAAGTTGTAGTAGTAGGTGGTGGAGTTGTTGGTGTTAGTGCTCTGTATCACTTAGCTAAAAAAGGTTGGTCAGATGTTGTATTGATTGAAAGGAAAGAATTAACTTCAGGTTCAACATGGCACGCAGCTGGATTACTTCCATTATTTAATATGAGCTACTCAGTTGGCCAATTACATAAATATGCTGTTAACCTTTATAAAAGTTTAGAAGAAGAAACAGGCAAAAACGTCGGGTTCAGTGTTGTTTCAAATATCAGATTAGCAGACAACAAAGATAGAATGGATGAGTATCATCAATACGCTGGAGTTGCAAAAACTATCGGAGTAGATGTAAAATTTCTAACACCAGATCAAGTAAAAGAAATTTGGCCTTTGTGTCATACTGACGATTTAATAGGAGCAATTCAACATCCTGAAGATGGATATATTCAACCTGCTGATTTAACACAAGCATTAGCTACTGGCGCAAGAAATAGAGGTGCTGAGATTTACAGAAATACAACGGTTCTTGCAATGAAACAAAATAAAGATGGATGGGTTGTTGAAACAGATAAAGGATCTATAGAATGTGAACATGTAATTTCATGTTCAGGAAATTTTGCTAGACAAACTGGTAAGATGGTTGGTTTAGATATTCCAGTAATACCAGTTGAACATCAATACATTGTAACAGAACCCCACCCAGAAATTCAAAAAAGAAAAAAAGAAGGTCTTCCAGAAATGGGAGTTTTAAGAGATAGCGATAGCAGATGGTACATGAGAGAGGAAGCAGGTGGTTTAATTTTAGGACCGTATGAAGATGGTGCTCCTGCCTGTTATGTAGATGGTCCTTCAAAGGAATCTGAGTATGAACTTTTCCAAGAAGATCTAGATAGACTTGCTCCTCATATTGAAGGAGCCATTCATAGAGTTCCAGCATTTGGAGAAGTAGGTGTTAAAAAAGTTTATAATGGTGCGATTTGTTATACGCCAGATGGAAATCCGATAGTTGGTCCAGCATGGGGATTAAAAAACTTTTGGATTAATGAAGGTCATAGTTTTGGCATCACTGCAGCTGGTGGAGCCGGATGGCAACTAGCCGAATGGATTGTTGATGGAGAACCTACTATTGACATGCTTGGAGTAGAACCAAGAAGATATGGAGATTATTGCTCAAAATCATATCTTAAAGAGAAGAATGAAGAAGCTTACAGTCATGTATTTATAACCCACTTTCCAGATGAAGAAAGACCAGCCGCAAGACCCTTAAGAACAGCGCCATGTTATGACAGAATGAAAAATCTTGGTGCAGTTTTTGGTCAAAAATTTGGATGGGAAAGACCAAACTTTTTTGCAACTGATGGTATGGAACAAAAGGATGATTGGTCGTTTAGAAGATCTAATTGGTTCAAAGCAGTTGAAAAAGAGTGCAAAAATGTAAAAGAAAATGTTGGTCTACTTGATATGACTGCATTTGCTAAATGCAGAATTAAAGGACCTGGGGCAGAAGAATTTCTAGATAAGTTGGTAGCCAATAAATTACCAAAGAAGGTCGGTAGAATTAATTTATGTCACGCATTGAATACTAAAGGTGGTGTTCACTCAGAATTTACAATTATGAGAGAGTCAGAAAATAGTTTTTATCTTGTTTCTGCTGGAGCATATCAAAGATTGGATCACGATTGGATATTTGGCTGGATGCCAAAAGATGGATCAGTTCAATTTGAGAACTTAACAAATAGCAAAGGTGTTCTTGTGGTATCAGGACCAAAAGCAAGAGAATTAATGCAAAGAGTTTCAAATGATGATTTTTCAAATGAAAATTTCAAATGGTTAAGTGCAAAACAAGTTGACGTTGGCTTTGCACCCGTTAATGCGATGAGAGTTAATTTTGTTGGAGAGCTTGGATGGGAACTTCATCATCCTATTGAATATCAAAATCATATTTTCGATAAACTTATGGATGCAGGTCAAGACTTAGGTTTAAAACCTTACGGTATCAGAGCCATGAATAGTTTAAGAGTTGAAAAATCATATAAACTAGTTGGAACTGAATTATCAATTGAGTATTCACCTTACGAAAGTGGATTAGATAGATTTATTCATCCAAACAAAGGAAGTTTTATTGGACTAGATGCTTTAAATAAATGGAGAGAAAAAGGCTTTGATAATAAGCTTGTTACTCTAGAGGTTCACGAAACAAGTGATGCGGATGTATTAGGAAACAACCCGATTTATGAAAATGGTAGTGTTGTAGGACGTGCAACTGGTGGTGACTTTGGATTTAGACTAGGAAAATCTATCGCACTAGGAATGGTTAAACCCGAGTTAGCAAATGTTGGACAAAAACTAAGGATTGATATACTTGGTAAAATGCATGAGGCAACAATTTTAGAAGAAAGTCCTTACGATGCAGAAAATAAATTATTGAGAGCTTAATGAAAATTTTAGTCGCCGTAAAAAGAGTTATTGATTATAACGTTCAAATTAGAGTTAAAGAAGACGGTAGTGGAGTTGTTACTGATAACGTTAAAATGTCAACAAAC
>CACGVB010000010.1 GCA_902576395.1 uncultured Pelagibacteraceae bacterium | reverse complement strand
TCTGTATTTTTGTTAATTTTGAGGATAAGTCAAAAGAAATTTTCTTCAATGCGTTATAGCCTTCTTGACCTGTTAATGCATTGGCATTTCTAGTATTAACCAATAATGCAAATATTTTTTTCGCTTTAATTTTTTTATTCCATTTAAGATTTTCTGATATTAACTTTGATTGGGTATATACAGAGGCATAGTTTGCACCATCTCTAAAATAAAATAAAACTAATTCATCTCTCTTAAATTTATATAAGCCAGCGCTGACTGCAGAAATTGAAACTCCATCAATATGATCTAAATCCTGAAAATCAACAATTTTAGAGGTTTGGCTGCTTGTTTTAATAAAATTGTTTATGTTAAATTTCATGATATTTAAAATAATTAATTAATTACTATATATTTCTAATATTTAATTTTATATCAAAATGTTTAACCCACTTAATATATTTTCAAAGCTTATTAAAAGCGGAAATGAAAAGGAACTAGGCCGAATTCAACAAATAGTCAATAAAGTTAATCTTTTAGAAAAAGATTTAGAAAATTTATCTGATGAAATGTTCCCAAAAAAAACTGAGAAATTAATTGAAGATATTAAAAAAGGTAAAAGTTTAAACGACGTTTTGCCTGAAGCTTTCTCAATGGTTAGGGAAGCCTCTAAAAGAATTAGAAATGAAAGACACTTTGATGTTCAGCTAATTGGTGGTGTTGTAATCCATGAGAATAAAATTGCAGAAATGAAAACTGGAGAAGGTAAAACATTGACTATAGCTCTTGCTGCTTTCCTTAATGCTTTAGAAAAAAAAGGTGTCCATATAGTAACTGTAAATGATTATTTGGCTAAGAGAGATAGCGAGAATATGGGTAAGATTTATGAGTTTTTAGGTTTAACTTGTGGATATATTAATACTGGGCAAGATGATTTAGAGAGAAAAGAAAATTATTCAAAAGATATAACTTATTCTACTAATAGTGAATTGGGCTTCGATTATTTAAGAGATAATATGAAATTTTCCAAAGAGACTATGGTTCAAAGAGAACATAATTATGCAATAGTTGATGAAATTGACTCTTGTTTAATTGATGAGGCTAGAACACCTCTAATAATTTCAGGAGCAACAGAGGATAAAACTAATCAATATATAGCTGTTGATAAACTTGTGAAAAATTTGAAAGAAGAGGATTTTGAAATAGATGAAAAAGATAGAAATATTTTATTAACTAATAAAGGTGTCGATAATGTTGAAAATATATTTTTAAATGCTGGAATACTTAAAAATAAAAATTTTTATGATCCAGAAAATCTTCATATTGTCCACTTAGTAAATCAATCATTACGTGCCATCCACCTTTTCCAAAGCGGTAGAGATTACATTGTTAAAGATGGGCAAATAATAATAATTGATGAGCAAACAGGAAGACAGTTGCCAGGAAGAAGGTTTGGTGATGGCCTTCATCAAAGTCTAGAGGCAAAAGAAAACTTAACGATTAATTCTGAAAATCAAACTTTAGCATCAATTACCTACCAAAATTTCTTTAAACTCTACAAAAAAATAGCTGGATGCACTGGTACAGCATTAACAGAGTCTGAGGAGTTTTTTGAAATTTATAATCTACCAGTTGTTTCGATTCCGACTAATAAGAAGATGATAAGAAAAGACTCGAATGATCAAATATTTAGAACTAGTAACGAAAAAGATGAAGCAATAATTAGTAAAATTGTTGAATGTAACGCAAAAGGCCAACCATTATTAGTTTTTACTTCAAGTATAAATAAGTCTGAACACTTCTCAAACCTATTAGATAAAAAAAATATAAAACACACAGTTTTAAATGCGAAAAATCACCAAAGAGAAGCTGAAATTATTGCAGATGCAGGAAAAAGAAACTCAATAATTATTACTACAAGTATTTCAGGAAGAGGTGTTGACATCAAATTAGGAGGTCAGGATGAGAGTGATAAAGCTGAAATAAAAAAATTGGGAGGATTGTTTGTTATTGGTACAGAAAGGATGGAAAGTAGAAGAGTAGACAATCAAGCGAGAGGAAGATCAGGCAGACAAGGTGATGAAGGTAGCTCTATATTCTATGTAAGCTTAGAAGACGATTTAATGAGAATATTTGGGTCTGAGTCCATGAATAATATACTTGAAAAACTTGGGCTTAAAGATGGAGAAAGTATAGACCATCCTTGGATAAATAAAGCTTTAGAAAGAGCACAACAAAAAGTTGAAGCAAGAAATTTTGATATTAGAAAAACTCTTTTGAAGTTTGACAATGTTTTAAACGATCAAAGACAAGTAATATTTTCACAAAGAAATGAAGTAATAGAAAATAAAGATTCTAAGCAATATTCTGAAAATTTTCTAGATGAAATTATTGATGATTTGAAACTTAAGAAAACCAAAAAGTTAGCCAATGCAAGATCAAATGAAATAAATATGCAATTAAAATCTTTATTTGGAAAATCATTTGAAGAAAGTGAAATTAATGAATTAGTTAATCTTGAAAATAAGGCATTTGAAGAAAAAATAAAAAATAAATTTAAAAGTTCAAGAGAAGAGCGAATAAAAATGTTAAATGAAGAACAATATAATGAAATAGAAAAAAGAATTTTTTTACAACTAATTGATCAAAATTGGAAATTACATATTCAATATTTAGAGCAATTAAGACAAGTTATTGGTTTAAGATCTTATGGACAAAGAGATCCCTTGGTAGAATATAAGAAAGAGGCGTTTACACTTTTTGAAAATTTATTAAATAAACTGAAGTATGATTTAATTACCATTTTATTTAATTTAAAACTTATAGAGAAAAGTGATGATCAAAATGACATTAAAAATGAAAAAAATATAAACACAAAAAATAATCCAAAATGCTTACTTGTAAAAAATAGAGAAGGTAAAATTTCTAGAAACGAAAGATGTGAGGCAACAGGGAAAAAATTCAAGCATTGTTGTGGCGCTTTATAGAAGAATGCTAAAAAATAATATTAATAAAACCGCAGCGCATATACCATAATAAATTTTAGAATTCTTTTTTAAGTTTTGATTAATATTTTCAAGTAAACTTGCCTTCATAGATAAATCATTTCTATCATCTGATTGTGTTGTAAATCCCTTATTTCTTCCAATTGACAAAAATTTATTTTTTCTATGGTTAAGAATTTCATCTTTATCCATTGTCTGAAAAAAATCTAAATTTTTCTTTAATGAGTCTCTAACATTATCTAAAATGAGATCTTTGTCTCTATGAGCACCGCCAACTGGTTCTGGAATTATTTCATCAATTATATTTAATTTTAAAAGGTCGCTAGATGACATTTTCATTGCAGTTGCGGCCTCTAAAGTTTTTTTTGGGTCTCTCCATAAAATGGTAGCACATCCTTCTGGGGAAATGACTGAGTATATTGCGTTTTGAAGCATAATCACTTTATTAGATGATGCTAAAGCAATTGCTCCACCAGACCCACCTTCACCAATTATAATTGCTATTGTGGGTACCGTTAACTTCATTGAGCATTCAATTGATTTTGCTATTGCTTCAGCTTGACCTCTTTCCTCTGCACCAACACCTGGATATGCTCCTGGAGTATCTACAATAGAAATAATTGGAATTTTAAACTTATTAGCTAACTCCATAAGTCTAATTGTTTTTCTGTAACCCTCTGGTCTCATCATTCCAAAATTGTGATCTATTCTTTTATTGAGATCTGATCCCTTTTCTTGACCAATTACTAAAACAGATTTACCGTCGAATTTTGCAAAACCAGCTATAACAGCTTTGTCTTCACCATAATATCTATCTCCAGAAAGTTGGATAAAGTCATCAAAAAGATTTTCAACAAAAAATTTTGCTTTAGGTCTATCTTCATGACGTGCAACTAATGCTGTCTGCCATGGATCTAAATTAGAATAAATTTTCTCTAACTTTTCATTTATTTCTTCTTCAACTTTGCTTATTCTTAAAGTATCGACTTCAGATAATCCCTCCTGATTATAGGGGTCTTTTAGTTTATCTAATTCCTCCTCAAGATTTTTGATGTCTGTCTCAAAATTTAGGTAATTTTTCATTTAAAGTATGTATTATAAACAAAAAAGGCGATAAATTGTTAAAATAAGTAATTTTGATTGCGCAAAAATGACAATTTATTATAAGATTTTCAATTTATGAGAGAGCAATACATCAAAATCCACAACTTATCTGTAGCAAAAGATCTAGCTGATTTTGTCAAAAATGAGCTTTTGCTGGGTACGAACGTTGGTCCTGACGAGTTCTGGAAAGGTTTTGACAAAGTGGTGCATGAATTAGCGCCTAAGAATAAAAAATTACTCGAAATCAGAGAAACATTACAACAAGAAATAGATCTTTGGCATAAAAAAAATAGAGACCACGAGATTGACTATAATAAATATAAAAATTTTTTGGAAGAAATAGGTTATTTAAAAAAAGAAGGTGAAGATTTTAAAATAACAACTAAAAATTTAGATGAAGAAATATCTAATATAGCAGGACCACAATTAGTTGTTCCAATAATGAACTCTAGATATAGCTTGAATGCTGCTAATGCAAGATGGGTAAGCTTATATGACAGTCTTTATGGATCGAATATAATAGAGTCTGAAGAAAGTGGAAGTGAAAAATATGATCCTTTAAGAGGACAAGAAGTAATTAAATACACTAGAAACTTTTTGAACAAATATTTTCCAATAAATGATCTTGATTGGAAAGATATTACAGGTTTAGCAGTAAATAATAAAAAACTTTCAATCTATAAGGAAAATAAAGAATATAATTTATCAGATTTAGAGAAGTTTATTGGTTACAGAGGTGATGCAGCCAAACCAAATGCTATAATCTTAAAAAATAATAATCTTCATCTTGAAATAATTATTAATCCTAGAGCATTTAGTGCTGCAAGAGATGCTGCTGGTATAAGCGATATTATAGTTGAGTCTGCTGTATCAACAATTTGTGACCATGAAGATAGTGTAGCCGCAGTAGATGCTGAAGATAAAGTAACTTGTTATAAAAATTGGCTAGGATTGATGAAAGGAAATTTAAAATCAATATTTGAGAAAAATGGTAAAGAATTAGAAAGAAAACTTAATCCAGATAGGAGTTATATATCATTAAATGGTGAAAAGTTAAAACTTCAAGGAAGAAGTCTTTTACTTGTGAGAAACGTTGGACACTTAATGACAAACCCTGCAATCACTTTAAATGACGGATCAGAAGTTCCTGAGGGAATAATGGATGCTTTTATAACCTCAGCAGCTTGTATTCATGATTTAAAAAGAAAAGGTAATTCGAGAAAAGGGTCAATTTATATTGTTAAACCAAAAATGCATGGTCCAGAGGAAACAGAATTTACTAATTTAATTTTTACAAAAGTTGAAGAAGTTTTAAAATTAGAAAAAAATACAATTAAGTGTGGAATTATGGATGAAGAAAGAAGAACATCTGCAAATCTTAAAGAATGTATTAGGACACTTAAAGATAGAGTATTTTTTATAAATACTGGATTTTTAGATAGAACTGGTGATGAGATGCACACTTCAATGGAAGCTGGACCAATGATCAAAAAAGGAGATATGAAAGAGTCTAAATGGATTAAAACTTATGAGGATAATAATGTAGATATAGGCTTAAAATGTGGTTTTTCAGGAGTTGCTCAAATAGGTAAAGGAATGTGGGCCATGCCAGACAAAATGAAAGAAATGATGGAACAAAAAATTGGACATGTGAATGCTGGCGCAAATTGTGCTTGGGTTCCTTCCCCAACTGCCGCTGCATTGCATGTTATGCACTATCATGAAGTAAATGTTTTTGAAAAGCAAAAAGTAATATTAAAAAGAGAGCCGTCAAAGTTATCTGATCTTCTTACTATTCCAATAACAGATCGTCCTAATTGGTCTGTCGATGAAATTAATACTGAAATTTCAAACTCTGCTCAAACTATTTTAGGTTATGTAGTCAGATGGATTGATCAAGGTATAGGTTGTTCCAAAGTACCAGATATAAATGATATTGGATTAATGGAAGATAGAGCAACTTTGAGAATTTCATCTCAACATATTGCCAATTGGCTTCATCATGGCTTATGTTCGAATAGACAGGTTCTTGAAATCTTAAAAAAAATGGCAAAAGTTGTAGATGAACAGAATAAAGACGATTCAAGCTACGAAAGTATGTCTCCAGAGTATGATAAATCTATTGCTTTTAAAGCAGCCTGTGAATTAATTTTTCATGGAAAGTCACAGCCTTCTGGTTATACAGAACCACTTTTACATTTAAACAGATTAATTAAAAAAAGCTAACTAAGCCTCTATCTTTTTTCTATTTTTAAATGCGGATATAAGAGTACCATCATCTAAATTTTCGATTTCCCCACCTACCGGTAAACCTTGAGCAAGTTTTGAAACTTTGACGTCAATTTTTTTTAGACTATCTTGGATATAAAATGCTGTAGTTTGACCTTCTACAGTTGCGCTAGTTGCTAAAATTACTTCCTCTATATCATCTTTATTTATTCTTTCTATAAGAGAGTTAATAAGCAAGTCCTCTCTATTACTATTATTGTTGTTTGAAAGGGTCCCTCCTAAAATATGGAAATAACCTTGAAAAATTGAAGAACTTTCTATTGCCCACTGATCTGAAATATTCTCTACAACACAAATTTTATTATATTTTTTTTCTACTATTTCACAATTATTATAACTACACTCAATTGTATTAGACTTCAATGTTCCACAAATTTTACATCTAACAATATTTTTAAAAACTATACTCAAATTTTGAGCCAAAGGCTTTAGTAGTTCTTGTCGGTTATTAATCATCTTTAATATTATTCTTTTTGCAGACTTAGGTCCTAGCCCTGGTAACTTAGATATTAGTTTGATTAAATTTTCTATTTCAGGAATGTTTTGCATTTAAATTATAAAGGCCACTTAAATCCAGGTATTCCAAAATTTCCTGAAGCTTTAGAAATTTCCTCTGCAGTTTTTGATTTAAGTTGTGATTTTGCGTTATTATGAGCAGCAGTAATAAGATCTTCTAGTATTACTTTTTCTTCTTTTAAAACATTTTCACTAAGTTTAATTGAGATCATAGTTCCCTCTCCATTTAATGTAACCTTTACATCATTAGCTCCGGAAACACCTTCAACCTCGATCTTTTTAATGTTTTCTTGGCTTTCTTTCATTTTACTCTCAATTTCTTTAGCTTTTTCCATTAATTTTGAAAAATCTGTCATTCTAATCCTCTTTCAACTCAACATTTATTAATTCTGCATCAGGAAATGCTTCGATCACTTTTTTATATGCTTCAGACTTTTTAACATCATCAAATATTTTTTTCTCATCAATTTTATTTTTTTCTTTTTTTGAAATTTGTCCTTGGTTTTTTGATAGAGAGATAATCCATCTCTTGGATGTCCATTCGTACAGCTTGTTTGATAGATTTTTAATAAAGTCTTTGTCTAAGTTTTCATTAAAAGATATTTCTATTAAACCCTCAGTGAATGAAACTAAATTTGTATTAGTTTCAAGCTCATATTTAAGCTTAGCTTCTTTCCTTTTAGTACATAGATTTATCAAACTTTCAAATGAACCTATTTTAAGCTCATTTATTACTTCATCTTTATTTAAATTTGGTTCAATTTTTTCTTGTTGTGAAATATTTTTGATTTGATCTATTGTTTTACTTGTAATTTTTTTTTCAGGTTCTTTAATTAAGGTATCAGGATTTTTTCCAGTAAAGCTTTCCTCAACATTTTTCTCCTTTAAACCTTTTATTCTCATTAATCTGAAAAGGAACATTTCAACTGATAAATTTGGATTTGAAACAATGTTAATTTCTTCGATTGTATCAAGTGTGAATTGCCAAAAAAGGATTAAGTCCTTTGAGTCTAAATTTTCAGATATTGTGGAAAGATTACTAAAATCTTGGTCATTTAAAGAAAAATTATTTCCATCTAATTTTATAAAATTAATATTTTTTAGATAATATAAGACCTCAAGAAAATCATTCAAAAAAATTTTTGGATCTACACCAGAATCATAAATCTTTCTATACAACTCAAAAACTTTTTTTTCATCACCACTAAACAGATTTTTAATTAATTCAATCAAAGAACTTTTATCAAAATATCCATAAATACTTTGTGCTTTGTCTAGATTTAATTCCTCATCATTTTGATTAGCTACAAGTCCACGATCTAACAAAGATAATGCATCTCTAACAGATCCTTCTGAAATTTTAACAATTAATTTTAAAGCTTCATCAGAAACTTTACCACCTTCTTTGTCTTTAATCATTTTTATATAATTAAAAAGCTCTTCAGATTTAACTCTAGAAAGATCAAAACGTTGACATCTCGATATTACTGTTACAGGAATTTTTTTGATTTCGGTTGTTGCAAAAATAAATTTTAAATATTTTGGTGGTTCCTCTAATGTTTTTAAAAGTGCATTAAATGCTTGTTTGCTTAACATATGAACTTCATCAATAATAAATATTTTATATTTTGCAGTTGTTGGTCCATATCTTGAAAATTCAATAAGCTCTCTAACATCATCAACGCCGGTCTTACTTGCAGCATCCATTTCCAAAACATCCATATGATTTGAGTTTGTTATTGCATCACAGTTACTACATTTTTTCTTACACATGTTTTCAATTCCATGCTCACAATTTAATGACTTTGCAACTATTCTTGCGAAGGTTGTTTTTCCTACTCCCCTAATACCTGTAAACAAAAATGCATTAGGCGGCTTATCTGAAATTATTGAATTTTTAATTGTTTCAGCAATAATCTCTTGACCAATTAAATCCTCAAATACTTGAGGTCTATATTTTAATGCTAGTACTTTTGAATTTTCTGTCATTTTTAAGGAGACCAACCAACCTGGAAAATACTCACTACCCTTGCTATCTTTCGATCCTAGGGGATTTGTGGTAACACCACCTGACTGGCCTCCAACTTTATTATATCAATAAAAATTTCTATTCTACAAGAAAGTTATAAATTTATTTTTGTCTAAATTTATCAGATTTATAAACACCTAGAACGTGCATATCTTGACAATGCAGACCCAATTCCTCAAGTGAGTTTTTGATTTTAGGAGATTCTATGTGTCCATCAATATCACATAGAAAAAAATATGAGGAAAATGAGTTCTTTTCTGGAAAACTTTGTAGTTTGCTCATATTAACTCCATTTATTGCAAATCCTGACAGTGCAGAGTAAAGAGCAGCAGGCTTACTTTTCAACTTAAATAATATTGATGTTATATAATTATCAACAGAAAAATCTGGCTGAAAAATATCTTTACCAAGTAATAAAAATCTAGTCACATTATCTTTATCATCTTGGACATTTTCTTTTAAAATTTTAAGACCATATATTTCTGCACTAAGACTAGAAGCTATAGCACCTTTAGATTTATCTTTAGTTTCTGAAACAAATTTTGCTGAACCAGCTGTATCTGCTCTAACATTTTCTATGAATTTTTTTTTCTTAATAAACCCTGAAGATTGGCTTAATGCTTGTGCGTGTGAGTAAACATCTTTTATGTCCTCTATTTTTGAATCTTTTATACCTAATAGATTATGATTAATTGGAAAAAAATGCTCTGCATAAATATTTAATCTGTATTTAAAAATTAAATACTCCACACCAATATTTCCAGTTGTTTTATTTGACTCTGGAATTAAAGATTTTATTGAATTATCTTCACTAGACCTTTCAAAGCATTCATCAAATGTTTTGCAGGGTATTGTTTCACTCTCTGGATACATTTTTTTTGCACAACTTTCGCTGTAACTGCCTGCAACACCTTGGTAAGCAATTTTCATAATTTAATTTTTATATTCCATAATTTTTTTTATTTCTAGATAATCTTCATCTGTATCTACGCCAATTGGTTTGGTTTTTGCTAATCCAACGTCTATTTCAATATTATTATCCATTAGTCTTAATTGTTCAAGTTTTTGCAATTTTTCATTCTGAGTTTGTTCTAATTGAACAAACTTTTCTAAATATGAAACATTATAAATATAGATTCCAATATGGTGGTAAATATTTTTTTGAGTATTTTTAATTTCTCTAGTGAATGATGTTGCTATTGATAAATTGTTTTGATGAAGTTCCTCTTTTGTGGTTACTTTTACAACATTTTTGTTTAAGAAAAATTTTTTGTCTTCAATTTGACAAGCTAATGTTGAAATTTTAGATTTTTTTTTAATAGTTTTTTTGAGGAGATTAATGACATCCTTAATATCAAGCATTGGTTCATCTCCTTGAAGATTTATTACATATTCAATATTGTCATCTCTTAACTCTTGATAAGCCTCAAAAATTCTGTCAGTTCCAGTTTTATGATTTTTTTTGGTTAAAATACATTTTCCTCCAAGCTTAGTGACCTCTTCAAATATTTCTTTATCGCCTGTAGCAACATAACTATCTCCAATAAGAGAAGATTTTGCAATTTTATAAACATGATTGATAATTGAAATATTATTGATTTTTAATAAAGGTTTATTTGGTAACCTTGTTGCAGATAATCTTGAAGGGATTAAAATTACTGTATTGCTCATAAACTAAGTATTATGCGTCTTTCAGACGCAATAATTAAATTTAAATTTAGTTTTTTTTTTGTTTAACATGTTATACGAGGATAATAATTAAAAATCATGGACTCATTTGAAATTAATAAAATTATAGCAGCGGTAGTTGTTATTTTTGTTGTTATATTTGGAATAACTAAAATTTCAGACATTATATATTACGTAGAGAAGCCAACTCAATCAGCTTATAAAGTCGAATTTGCTGAAACAGATAGCAAAAAAGCTTCCGCAGCAGTAGAAGCAGTTGATATTTCTGCTCTATTGGCCATGGGAAGTGTTGATCATGGAAAGAAAGTCTTTAAGAAATGTAGCGCATGTCATTCCATTAAAAAGGGTGGAAGAAATAATATTGGGCCAGCACTTTATAACGTGCTAGGTAGAAACATGGGTGCTCTGGAAGATTACAAATATTCAAAAGCCTTGATAGCATTTGGAAAAGATTGGACATTCCAAGAGATGAATAGTTTTTTAATAAAACCTGCTTCATATATAAAGGGTACCAAAATGGCTTTTGCAGGATTAAAAAAAGAGAAAGATAGAGCTTCAGTAATTCTTTATATGAATGCTAACGCTGATAGCCCTTTAGAACTACCTTAATTTACCAAAACAATATAATAAAATACTCTTTTGAACATAAACTCTGTTAAGAGCTTGTTGCCAAACTTTAGATTGTTTACCAAGAAATACTTCTTCTGTAACTTCACTTCCTCTTGGAAGACAATGCATAAATATTGCATCTTTCTTGGCTAAATTCATAGTTTTTGTATCTAATTTAAAATTTTCAAATGATTTGAGTTTCTTTCTCTTATTCACTTTATCATTCAATGAAATGATTTTGTCTGTCATAACGACATCAGAATTTTTGACAGCTTTTTCTTTTTTATTGAAAATTTTAATTTTTCCTTTTTGTTTTTTTATTAAAGAAGTAAGTAATTTATTTGGTTGATAATCTTTAGGACAGGCAATATTTAGTGCTACAGAAAATTTTATACAAACTTCTATTAAGCTATTCATCATGTTATTATTAGCATCGCCTATCCAACATAGTTTTAATTTTGAAATACTTTTCTTTTTTATTTCTTGAATTGTAAAAATATCCGACAAAACTTGAGTGGGATGTGAAGATGGACTTAATCCATTTATTATTGGTATATTTGAATATTTTTTGAATTGATCTAATTTTTTGTCAGAGTCTGTTCTCAACATAAAGGCATTTCCATAAGTCGATAAAATTTTAGATGTATCTGCAATACTTTCACTACCAATACCCAAGTGCAATTCCTCGGGTCTTAACGTCAAGGATCCTCCACCTAATTGTTTAATAGCTAAATAAAAACTTAATCTAGTTCTTAAGCTAGATTTTTCAAACATCTGTAAAAGAATTTTTCCTTTCAATGGTTTGTCTTTGTCAGTATCAAGTGTATTTAATCTTTTTCTTTTAGCTTTTCTATTTTTTGCATCAGAAATAATTTTTTTCAAGTCTCTTACTGGAATATCTCTAATATGAAGAAAGTTTTTCATTTTTTTTTGTATTCGCCACAAACTTTATTGATGATTTTTAAAGCTATATTTATTTCATTTTTATTAACATTTAATGGGGGCAAGATTCTTATAACATTTTCAGCTGCTCTGATTGTTAATAATTTATTTTTCGTTAAACTTTGTATAAATTTTGTCTGGTCATGATGTAACTGTATTCCCAAAATTAATCCTATTCCTCTTATTTCTTTAATAATATTTGGAAAATTATTTTTAATTTTATTTAATTCTGTAATAAAATATTTTGAATTACTTTTAACATTTGAAAGAAAACCTTTTTTAAAAATTTCATCCATTACAGCATTACCAACTGACATTGCTAAAGGGTTTCCACCAAAAGTTGATCCATGTGTACCTGGAACCATTGCCTTGGAAACTTTTTTTGTCATTAACACTGCACCAATAGGAAATCCACCTCCAATTCCTTTTGCTATTGGAACTATATCTGGCTTTATGTTGGCATATTCATATGAAAAAAACTTTCCCGATCTACCAATTCCACACTGAACTTCATCTAAAATTAGTAGGATCCTTTTTTTATTACAAATCTGTCTCAGTTCTTTAAGACACCAAGCAGGTATTACTTTAATACCACCTTCACCCATTATTGGTTCAATCATTATTGCTGCAGTTTTACTAGTGATTTTTCTTTTTAGTTCCTTGTGGTTCCCAAATTTAAAATGGTCAAATCCTCTAACCTTAGGACCAAATCCCTCTAACATTTTTTTAGATCCGCTTGCATTTATTGCTGCAATAGTTCTTCCATGAAAAGAATTTTTTATACAAAGAATTCTGTTTTTTTTTGTTAGACCTATTGAATAAAAATATCTTCTAGCCACTTTTATTGCAGCTTCTGTGGCTTCTGCTCCACTATTTTGAAAAATAACAGCATCTGCAAAAGTTCTCTTTGTCAGTTTTTTAGCTAATTCCTCACCCTCTGGAATTATAAAAGAGTTAGAGACATGCCAAAGTTTTTTTGATTGTTTGTTAATTGCTTTTACTAAATTTGGGTTTGCATGACCTAAAGAATTAACTGCAATCCCTTGAACAAAATCCAAAAATTTTTTTCCTCTCTTTGTATATAAAAAAGATCCTTTACCTTTATAGAAAGATAGATTTCTTCTTTTATAATTTTTAGCTAAGGAACTCATTTTATACTATGATTTAATTTTATAACCTTTATTAACAAGAAAATATGCAAAATATGTAATAACTAAGCTTAATAAAGTTAGCAATCCAATTCCAAATGTTACCGATCCATCTAGTTGACCGATAAATGAATACCTAAAACCATCTATCATATGAAAAAATGGATTGTAGTTACTTAATACTCTTAACAAATCTGGCAATCTATCAATACTATAAAAAGTACCACTCAAAAAACTTAAGGGTACTATTATAAAGTTTGTAACAGTACTCATTTGATCAAATTTATCTGCGTATAGTCCAACAATTATTCCTAAGGATCCCATAAATAATCCCCCCAAAAATAAATATATAAACCACAAAAAAAAATTTTGTATTGATAAATCTATAAAAATAATAAATATCAATGTTGAAGCTGAAGCTATCAACAAACCTCTTACTGCTGCAGCAAGTGATATTGCAAAAACTACTTCTGATGAAGATAAGGGACTATGGACTACGTCTGTGATTGTACCCATCATTTTTGCCATCATTAAAGATGAACTAGAGTGTGCAAAACTTTGTTGAATTACTTGCATCATTATTAAACCGCTAGCTAAAAATTTTATGTATGAAACTCCTAATACATTTTCCCTTTGATCTCCAATAGCTAACGAGATTACTGTTAAAAATAATATGCTGGTTAGTATAGGGCCAAACAAAGTTTGTCCTGAGACCGTTAAAAATCTTAAGATTTCTTTTTTAAATAAAGAATAAGTTCCAATCCAATTAATAATTCCAAATCTTCTTATACCTATTTGATATTTTTTCTGTAATTCAACCATAAGTAACTATTAATAAACTTTTTTTTAAATAATTGTTAAAAAACAGAAAAAAAAGGTTGTTATGAATAGTTTATTGTGATCTCAATATAGTGTTGTAAATTTTTTTAATTACACTAAATGTAGTATTATGAGTTGGACAGACGAAAAAGTTAATAAACTAAAGGAACTTTGGGGTAAAGGTCAAACTGCAAGTCAAATAGCTGAGATAATTGGTGGGGTAAGTAGAAATGCAGTAATAGGAAAAGCACATAGATTAAATTTATCCGCTAAAATTAAAACAAGATCTTCAATTACACAAAACAATACAGCAACTTTTTCAGAAAAGAGTAATAATTTAAAAAGAGTAAGTAGAAAACATAGATTTCGATCACTTCTATTAGATAAAAGTTTCGAACCTGCTAAAAATCTTCAGCTAGAGGAATTGAATGAGCATACATGTAAGTATATGGAGGGTCACCCTGATGAAAAAAACTCCTCATTTTGTGGAAGAAAAACTATTGAAAAATTTTCATATTGCCCTTTGCATCTAATGATTGTTTTTCAGCCAAAGGGCAAGAGAGATGAAATAGTTGACAAAGATGACGAAGTTCCTAAATTTATTGAAAAAAAAGTAAAATCTGCATAAATTTATTTTAGAACTTTATTTTTTGCTTTTTTAAATTCTTCCTCGTCAATAATTCCTTTATCTTTTAAATCTTTTAATTCTTTAATTTGATTTGCAACTTCAAGATTATGATTTTCACTTATTTTATTCAAATCAAAATTTTTTTCGTCCTTTATTATTTGTTTTGCTTCTACTCCTCTAGTTATTGCTTTAACAGCAATAGTTAGAACAAACATTAAAATTAAAAATATAGCAAAATATATAATATATGTTAGCATTATTGTTCTTTATTAATTTTTTTTTTTGAAAATTGTCCTCCACTAGTCCAGTTAAAACTATATAGGTTAATCTCATCTTCAAATTTTTTATTTGCTGCTAATTTCATTTCAAAATTTGTCTTATATTTTTTAGAAACAATATTATCATATTTTAGAAGCCTAAGCTGGTCAATTGTTAACAGCGGTTTAGGCATAAGCTGAAACAACTTAGCATTTATTTTAGCAAGAAATAATGGTAATGGGAGTAATAATCTTTTTTTTTTTATAGATTTTAAGATTTTTACAATAATTTCTTTAAATGTGAAAACTTCTGGACCAATGCATTCAATAGTTTCATTTGTAATTTTTCTCTGAATAATTTCGAATATTATATTTGTAAAATCAGAAACGTGGATTGGAGTGAATTTTGTTTTTCCAGAGTAATATAAAGGCATCACAGGAAGTATACTTAGCAATCTCATAAAGTTTGTTGTAAAATTATCATCTATGGAATACACAATTGAGGGTTTTAAGATTACAGAATTAGGAAAATTTTGTCTCACCTTTTCTTCTCCATTAATTTTACTCATAGCATACTTACTATCTTTTGCTGATTCAATTCCTAGGGCAGATATATGAATAAATTGTTTCAGCGAGTTTTTGAATGCCTCTCTTGAAAGTAAAAAAGGTAAATCCGAATGTATTAAATTAAAATGATTTATTTTTTTTTCATATAAGATTCCAATTAAATTTATACAAATTGAAGACCTTTTCATTAATTTAGAAATATTTTCTGAGGTAAATGAACTAATCTCCTCAAGTTCTAGATATCCATAATTAGACTGAGTTTTAATTTGATAACCTTTTCTGTGTATACTTCTAGTAACCGCAATAACTCTATAGTTATTTCTTGTGAACTTTCTTATTAATGATTTCCCTATCTGTCCTGATGAACCAAATATTAAAATTGAATCCTGATTTTTCATATATATATATCTACTTAATGAATTTAGATATTAAATTACATAAAAAAGATTTACCAGATGAAATTAAGTTCAGTGACAAGATAGCAATTGATTGTGAATTTACTGGACTTAACATTGAAAGAGATAGACTTTGTCTAGTTCAAATATCATCTGGGCAAAATGATGCTCATATTATTCAGTTAGATAAAGAAAATTATGATGCAAAAAACTTAATAAAAATATTAAGTGACAAAACTATTAATAAGTTATTCCATTTTGCTAGAGCAGATCTTTTGTTTATTAAAAAGTTTTTAAAAGTAGAAGTTGAAAATGTAGATTGTACTAAAATAATGAGTAAAATAGGAAGGAGTTATTCTGATAAACATGGTCTTAAGGACTTAATAAAAGAATTCATTGGTATTGATATTAGTAAACAATTACAAACCTCTGATTTTGGAGGTGAACTAACAGATAAACAATTAAAATATTGTGCACAAGATGTTATCTATTTACATAAAATTTTTGATTCACTTAATAAAATATTAATTAGAGAAGGGAGAAATAACCTATATAGGAATACTATAAAATTTATAAACACAAGGGTTGATTTAGATTTAGCCTCTTTTAAGGAAGATATCTGGTCTCACTAAAATGAAGCAAAATAAGTTATTAAGTATTGCTAAAGAGGTAATAAAACTAGAAATAGTTTCACTTAAAAAATTACAAACAAGTTTTGGAAAAACATTTGAAGAGATAATAAAAACAATTGTTAACTGTAAAAATGGTAAAATTATAATATCAGGAGTTGGAAAAAGTGGTATCATTGCTAAAAAATGGTCAGCAACTCTATCTTCAACTGGCACTCCATCTTTTTTTTTAGATGCGTCAAATGCAAGTCATGGAGATATGGGCCAAATTACCTCTAATGATATTGTAATTTTAATTAGTTTAAGTGGACAGAGTAATGAACTTAAAAACATAATTCAGTACACCTCACGAAATAGAAATATAAAATTAATTGGGATTACATCAAAAAAGGAATCAATTCTTTATAAAAATGCCGATGTAAAATTTCTATTACCAAATGTAAGAGAGGCTGGACCTGGAAGTTTTGTGCCAACATCGTCTACTACTGTACAAATAGCTCTAGGTGATGCAATTGCGATAGCTTGCATGAAATATAAAAAATTTGGTAGAAAGGATTTCAAAAAATATCATCCAGGTGGATCTCTATCAGTCAAATTAAAAACAGTTGAAGATTTAATGATAACTGGACACAAAATACCATTTATTTCTGAAAATATAAGTATGAAAAATGCGATATCAAATATAACGAAAAAAGGACTTGGAGTTATTATTTTAAGAAATAATTCTAAACTAACAACAGGAATTTTAACTGATGGAGATTTAAAAAGATCTTCTAATAAGTTTCAAAATTTTGATAGTTTAAAAGTAAAAAAAGTGATGAAAAAAAATCCAATTAGTGTTGATAAGAATATGTTGGCTGCCCAAGCACTTTCACTAATGAATACTAAAAAAATAACAAGTCTATGTGTTCATCAAAACAATAAGAAAAAAAAAACGGTAGGTTTTATTCATATACATAATATTTTAGATGCAAACATAAACTAAATGTCAATTAAATCCTTAATACAAGTTTTACTAATTTTGTTAATTTTTTTGGTAGTAGGTTTAGTATATTATGAATATTTCAATATAAATAAAAAAAATGTTCAAGAGATTGAAGAAAGTGCAATAATAACTGAAAACCAATTTAATGAACTAGAAAAAAAAATAGAAGATTTAGAAATAAAAAATAAGGAATTAATTTCAAAAGTTGAAGAAAATAAAAATATAACTCAAAATGAGCCTAATTTAGTTGAGAAAAAAATAGATATAAATAATCAATCAAATTTAGTTAAAGAAGAAATTGAAAACAATAAAAATTTAAAAAATGATGTTATTGAAAATTCAAATAAGTCTAGTTCAAAAAATAAAAATATTAAAAATCTAGTAAAAGATGTTGAATATATTTCAGTTGACGAAAAAGGTAATAAATTTTATTTACTAGCAACTTCTGGAAAATCAAATACTGAGGATAATAATATCCTTGATCTAGAAAATGTAAGGGGGAAGATATTATCAGATTTTAGAGATACGATTTACATAGTATCAGATTTTGCTCAGTATAATTCTAAAAATTTAAATTCAAAATTTTATCAAAATGTAATAATAGATTACCAAGATAAAAAAATAACCTGTCTTAATTTTATCATAAATATGGAAACAAATATGGCTATAGCGTATAATAATGTAGTAATTACTGATCCAAAATCTATAATGAAAGCAGGTGTGGTTGAGTTTGATTTAAAAACGAAAGATATAAATATTAAACCAGAGAGTATAAATGAAGAAATCAAAGTTATTACAAACTGATGGCATTAATTAAAAAATTTAGAATTAAAAGCTTTAAAGAGAAAGAAGTAATTGTGAAATTAGATAAAATATCTATGTTTTACAACAAAAGGCAAATTCTAAATAATTTGAATTTAGAAATTAATAAGCAAGAAGTTTTGGGAATGCTTGGGCCAAATGGAGTTGGCAAGTCTACAATTTTTCATATTATTACTGGATTAAAATCTTCTAGCTACGGGAAAGTTTTAATAAACGGCATTGATTGTACAAACATTCCTATATATGAGAGAGCTTCAAGATTTAAACTAGGCTATGTCCCCCAGTATGGAGGATTTATACAAGATTTAAGTTTATTAGATAATTTGAAACTTGTTGCAGAAATTCACATTAAAGAAAAAGAAACCAGAAAATCAAAAATTGAAAAAATAGTTTCTCAATTTGAATTTGATCCTTTGTTAAAAATAAAAGCTAAATATTTATCTGGTGGTCAAAAAAAAAAGTTAGTAATTTCGATGGCTCTTATAAATGATCCAGCTATTTTACTTTTAGATGAACCTTTTGCTGCATTAGATATTCTTACAATTAAGATGCTTCAAGAAATAATTGTAAATTTACAATCATTAGAAAAAATTACAATTGTTGTATGTGATCATCAAGCTAGAGATCTATTAAGCTGTGTTGATAGAGCAATAGTGCTATCTGATGGAAAAATTATTGCTTCGGGAAGTCCAAATGAAGTAATAAAAAATTCTAGTGCAAGATCTGCATATTTTGGAGATGAATTTAAAATAAACTAATTCATCCATGTCTAATCATACTACTATAAAAAATATTATTCATAGCTTTAATAAAGAAATTGAAATAAGCTCTGACAAAAGTATTTCAATAAGATCAATACTTCTAGCTTCTCAAGCAGTGGGAGTTTCAAAAATATCTAATCTTTTAGAGTCAGAAGATGTTCTAAATACTCTCAAGGCTATAAAAAAACTTGGTATTAACTATTCCAAAAATAGCAATGTGTATAGTATCCACGGATTTGGTGTGAATGGTTTTAACATAAAGAAAAATACTACAATTCATGCAGGTAATTCAGGGACTTTAGCTAGATTAATACTAGGTTTATTAGTTAAGGCAAAATATAAAATAGAATTAATCGGAGACAAAAGTTTATCTAAAAGAGATTTTTCAAGAGTTATAAGACCTTTAAGGCTTATGGGGGCTAACATAGTGTGTAAAAATAATAAACTTCCAATCAAAATATATGGAACAAAATTTTTAAGACCAATTGTGTATAATGAAAATATAGGTAGTGCACAGGTTAAGTCTTGTTTAATTCTAAGTGCCTTAAATACTCCTGGTAAAACTATAATAAATTCTAAAATTTCAAGAAATCATACTGAATTAATGTTAAAGTTTTTAAAATATCCAATTAAAGTTGTATCAAAAAAAGGCATTGATAGAATTTCCGTTCAAGGTCTTAATCAGTTTAAAGCTTTTAAATATAAAGTTCCTGGAGATATCAGTTCAGCAGCATTTTTTATTGTTTTAACCTTACTCTCAAAAAAATCTCGAATGGTTATTAAAAATGTTAATATAAATAAAAGTAGAATTGGTATTATCACAATTTTAAATAAAATGGGTGCAAATATTAAATTAAAAAAAATGAAAATTTACAATGGTGAAGAGATTGCTGATATTTATGTAAAAAGTAAAGAAATTCTTAATTCTGTGAACTGCTCACCTAGTCTTAATAGTTCAGCAATCGATGAATTTTTAATAATTTTTTTAGCAGCAGCCAAAGCAAAAGGTGTTTCGAGCTTTAAAGAATTAGGAGAAATGAATAAAAAAGAGTCTAAAAGATTAGATTTAGCCGTTAAATTTTTAAAATTAATTGGAATCAAAGTCGATAGATTACAAAATAATATAAATATTCATGGTAATCCAAATTTGAAATTATCTGGTAACTTTGAAATGAAAGATTTTTTAAAAGATCATAGAATTTTTTTCTTATCTTGTATTACAGCACTAACATTAGGAGGAAATTGGAAAATTAATGACAAAGAGTCGATTAATACTTCATTTCCAAATTTTTTAAAAACGTTAAAAACTATAGGAGCTAAAATCAATTGAGAAAGAAAAATAATATAATTACCGTTGCAATTGACTCGCCAGCAGCAGCTGGAGCTGGTACACAGGCTAAATTAATATCTGAACATTATAACCTATTTTATTTAGATACCGGCAAAATTTACAGATACATAGGAAGATTAAAACTTAAAAATGAAAAAATATTTTCACACAAATTAGTTCAGAGAAAAATAAGTAAAATGAAATTGAGTTATTTAAAAGATAAAAAACTATTATCAAATGAAGTTGCGTTGTCAGCAGCACACGTTGCTAAAGATAAAAAAATAAGAGATATAGTTCACAATTTTCAAAAAAAATATGCTTACCGCCCTCCAAAAAAATATAAAGGATCTGTATTAGATGGTAGAGACATAATTACAGTTCAAGTAAAAGACGCTATGTTTAAGTTTTATATTACAGCCAGTCTTAAAATAAGGGCCAAAAGAAGATTTGATGAATATAAGAAATTGAATAAAAAAATTACTTACAATAATGTGCTTAAAAGCCTTAGATTTAGGGATAAATCAGACAAGCAGCGAAAATATGGCCCACTTAAAAAAACCAAAGATTCTATCTTGATTAATACTACTAAATTAAGTAAGAAAGCCTGCTTTAAAAAGATTAAATCAATAATGGACAAAAAGCTAAATTATTAATGGAAATTTACAAAGAGTTATCATCACCAGCTACTAAACAATTTGAAAAACTATTAAATAGCCAATTATCAAAGAATAAAATTGAAGAAGGTAAGATTATAGATGGTAAAGTGACCAAAATCACAAATAAATATATTTTTCTTTTTATTCCAGGCTTAAAAAGTGAACCTGTAATTGATGTGAATGAGATGAAATTAATTGGCATGTCAGAAGAAGTTAAAGAAGGTACAACTATTTCTGTTTTATTAGAAAAAATTGAAGATAAAAATGGTGATGTAGTAGTTTCTGCTCAAAAAGCTCAAAAAATTAAGGGATGGAATCAACTTGTAAAATGTTATGAAAATAACGAATTAATAAATGGTAAAATTATTCAAAAAACAAAAGGTGGGGTAATAGTTGAACATGTAGAAACTGGCTCTCTAATGTTTTGTCCTGGCTCACAGATTTCCGATAAACCTATTAAAAATATAGACCATTTAGTTGGCGTTGAACAAAAGTTTGCATTAATCAAACTTGATATGATTAGAGGGAATAGTGTTGTTTCGAGACGACAGGTGGTTTCTTCAAGTAAGAAAGAAGATAAAGCTAAAATTATAGAAAAGTTTAAAATTGGTGATATTATCAAAGACGCTATAGTAAAAGGATATTCGTCATTTGGATGTTTTTTTGAAATCACCACACCAGAGGGTACATTAGATACGCTTTGTCATCTCCAAGAAATTAGTTATAGTAGGGTTAACCATCCAGATGAAATCTTCAATATTGGCGAGCGTCACGACCTTAAAGTCATTTCAATTGATATGGAGAAAATGCAAGTTGGTTGTTCCATAAAGCAGTTATCACCTGATCCATTTGAGCATATTTCAAATTATCAAGTAGGAAATCAGTATAAAGTTAAAGTTGTTAAAATAACGGATTATGGTTGTTTTTGTGAGTTGGAAGCTGGACTGAGCACGCTTCTTCACAGTAGCGAGATGAGTTGGACGAAAAAAAATATATCTCCAAAAAAAATGTTCAACGTAGGAGACCAAATAGATTGTGTAATTACTGAAATTGATAAAGAGAAAAGAAGAGTGGCGATTTCACATAGGTTAACACAAGAAAATCCATATTCTAAACTTGAAAGTGATTATCCTGTTGGATCAGAAATAGATGGAATAGTGAATAATTTAAATGAGTATGCAATTTACGTAAAACTTGGTGATTTTGATATTGATGGTTTTTTACACTCAAACGATTTATCCTATAAAGAAAAACCTGAAGATGAGTTAAAAAAATATAAAAAAGGTGACAAAATTAAAGTTAAAATTTTAGAAATTAAAAAAAATGACCAAAAAGTAAGGGTTGGAGTTAAACAGTTAAGCAAGGATCCATTTGATTGGTTTAAAGATAAAAAGGTAAAAGAGATTGTAACAGTTAAAGTTACTTCATCTGATAATAAAGGTTTATTTGTTAAACCAGAAGGATGCGATATGGAATTATTGATTAAAAAATCACAAATAGCTATGAGTGCAACTGATGCCAGACCTACACGTTTTGTAGGTGGGGAGAGAATAGACGCAGCAATAGCTGAACTAAATTTTGAAAAACGAAAAGTTTCACTGAGCATTAAACTGCTAGAGGAGATAATGAATGCTAAAGCTATTAAAGAACATTCAAGTCCTTTAAGTGGTAAAAATCTACCATTCTCCTCTTTATCTGAACAATTGGATGATAAAAAAAATAAGAAGGAATCAGAATAAAAATTGTCAGTTGTAAAGTCAGACTTAATAAAAGAACTATCAAATAATTATCCTAATTTTATAAAAAAAGATTTAGTGAAATTGCTTGATATAGCAATCTATGAAATGCAAGAATCTTTGAAAAGGAATGAAAGAGTAGAACTTAGGGAAGTTTTTTCTCTTGAACCTAGAGTTCAAAAAGCAAGAATATCGAGAAATCCAAAAACAAACGAAAAAGTAAACACACCAGAAAAAAAATCAATTTTATTCAAAATGTCAAAGGAATGGGCAAAAAAAATAAATGAAAAAAAATAAAATATTTATAGCTTGCGACACTAAGAATATTAGTAAAGTTAAAGAGATAATTAAACAAACCCAAAATTCAGAATTACAAATTGGTTATAAATTTGGTTTAGAGTTTTTAAATTCCAAAAAAGGAAGACATTTTATATTAAAATTAAAAAATAAAATTACTTTTGGAGATTATAAATTTGCAGATATACCTAATACCTGTGCATCGGCTATAAAATCAGTAAGTGATCTTAATTTTGACTATATAACAATACATATTAGTTCTGGATTTGAGGCATTGAAGGCTGCCAAGAAGGTTTCGGGTAAAACGAAATTAATTGGCGTCACAATACTTACTTCACTTGACAATAGATCAGTTAAAGAAATTGGTTTCAATAAATCTGTTAAAAAAATTATATTTCAGCAAGCTAAGCTAGCTAATAAAGCAAAATTAGATGCTATAGTATGCAGCCCTGTGGAAGTTAACCTTGTTAAGAAAGTATTTAAAAAAGAAGTAATAACTCCTGGTGTAAGATTGAGTTCTAAAGTAGACGACCAAAAAAGAGTTTTGACACCAAAACAGGCTTACGAAAATGGAAGTGATTGGATAGTAATTGGAAGACCAATTACCAAAGGAAATATAAAAAAAAATCTTCAAACATTAATTGATCATTTAAATTAATGCTCAGAGGAATAAAAATTTGTGGGGTCTCTGATCTTGAGACTTTAGAATATATTGTAAATCATCAATTTCCTCCAAAGTTTGTAGGTTTCATTTGTAATTACAAAAAAAGTAGAAGATACGTAGAATATGAGAAATTAAAAGAATTAGTTAATATAAAAAAAAGAGAGACTAGTTTTGTAGCTGTTCTAGTCGATCCAGATAATGAAATATTAGAGGAAATTAAAGAACTAAATTTTGATTTTTATCAGCTATATGATGTAAGCCCTGAAAAGACAAAAATAATTAAGGAGAAATATAATGTCAAAGTTATTACGGCACTAACAATTAACAGTCAAAAGGATGTCGATATATATAAAGATTATGATGAAGTTTCAGATTTAATTCTTTTTGATGGAAAAGGCTACGAGAAATCAATTGGATTTAATCATAAATTATTAAATTCTGTACCTGACTCAGTAAATAAAATGATTGCTGGAAATATAAAAATAGAAGATATTCCTAAGTTAAAAGGAAAAAATTACTATATTGATCTAAGTGGTTCTTTAGAAAATGAAGAAGGTAAAAAAGATTTAAATAAAATTAATAAACTATTGAATTTTGCAATAAAAAATGAGAATTAAAAAAGGAATTCCAGTTATAGATCAAGGAGATAGACTTGGTTTTTGGGGTGGAAAATTTGGAGGAAATTTTGTACCTGAAACACTTAAGAAACCTATAGAAGATCTAGAAATACAATTTAATAAATTAAAAAATAACAAAAACTTTATAAGAGAAAGAGATAAATATTTCAAAAATTGGATTGGAACACCTACAAGGTTTATTAAATTAAATAATTTAACAAAACATGTCGGTGGAGCGCAGATTTGGTCGAAAGTTGTTTCGGATGCAAATGGAGGAGCTCACAAAATATATAATGCAACGGTACATTGTTTATTAGCTAAAAGGTCTGGAAAAAAGGTCATTATTGGTGACACAGGCGCTGGCTACGCAGGAAAAATGTTAAGTATGGCGGCTAAGAAATTTGGTCTGAAATGTAAAATTTTTATGGGTGCAAAAGACATAAAAAGACAGCAACCAAATGTTAAAGCAATGAAAAAAAATGGTGCAGATGTAATCCCTGTCTACTCAGGAAGTCAAACACTAGTAGATGCTGTCTCTGAATGTATGAGATATTGGGTTGCTAATTGTGATACTACAGCAATGTGTGTTGGTAGCACAGTAGGACCTGCAATTTTTGTTAGAATATGTGGATGGAGCACTAGTCAAATATCTAGAGAACTAAAAGATCAATTAATAAATGAATTTGGTGAAGTTCCTAGAAAACTTAAACTGTATAATTGTGTAGGAGGAGGTTCGTCAAGCTTTGGTTTTTGGAATGAATTTATGGATTATGATAAAAAACAAGTTGAGTTTATTGGAGTTGAAGCAGGAGGACCAGCTAAAAGTAAAAAACATGCAGCTCCTTTAACTTATGGTTCCAAAATTGGTATACTTCATGGCGCAGCACAATACGTAAATCAAAATAGCGATGGTCAGATTGAGGAAACTGAGTCAATATCTGCAGGTCTTGATTATCCTGGAATTTCTCCACTCCATTGCTTTTTAAAAGATGCTAAACGTGCAAGGTATACAGCGGCCAGTGATGAGGAAGCTTTAAAAGCATACCAAATAGTCACAAAATATGAAAATTTAAGACCATCTCTCGAACCAAGCCATGCATTCTCAGTTGCAATTAAAGAATCAAAAAAATTTAGCAAGGATACAGTTGTAATTATTAATAGTTGTGGAGATGCATATAAAGATAGAGGTATTTTAGAAAAAAAATTGGGAAAGAAATATGTTAAATCAAATTAGTCTTGCATTTAAAAAAGCAAAAGATGAGAAAAGACCAGCATTACTTACTTATACAGTAGCTGGTGATAGTTCAAAGAAACAATCTTTGGAAATCTTAAAAGAAATTTCAAATTATGCTGATATTTTAGAAGTTGGTATACCTCATAACACTCCAGTAGCAGATGGAGGCCAAATTCAAACTAGTTCTTATAGAGCTATTAAAAATGGTATTAAGATGAATGATATTTTTAAAATTGTCAGCGATTTTAAAAAAAGTAAAAATTCAAAACCAGTAATATTTATGGGTTACTACAATATGATTTTCCAATATGGTGAAAATAATTTTTTAAAAAAATGTAAAAAATCAGGTCTTGATGGTTTAATAGTAGTTGATTTACCATGGCCAGAAAACAAAATTTTTTCAAATAAATGTAAAAAAAATTCAATTAATTTTATCCAATTATTATCTCCAACAACATCAAATAAAAGACTAAAAAGTATTACAAAAGATTCTCATGATATGATTTACTATATAAGCATGCTGTCTACTACAGGAGGAAAGCTAAAAGTTTCTCCAAAAAAAATATTAGTTAATTACAATAAAATTAAAAAAATAAGTCCTAAAAAAAATTGTGTTATTGGTTTTGGGATAACTGAGAAAACTATATCAAATTTTAAAAATACAGATGGACTTGTTGTAGGAAGTCAAATTTGTAAAGAAATTACTAGAAGTTTAAACAATAGACAAAATCCTGTCATAAATGTAAGTAAGATGGTTAGTAAACTAAGAAAAAAAATATCATGAATTGGTTAACGAAAGCTATAAATTTTGGAGAAAAAATAAAGAAGGTACTTCGAAAAAGACCTTCTAGGCAAGAGCAGGCTAATTCAAAATGGATATCATGCTGTGGAACTGGACCCCAATTAAAATCAACAATATTTAATAAAGAACAACTCAACACCTGCCCTAATTGCAATAAGCATTATCCATTTACACCAAGAGAAAGGTTCGATCATTTTTTTGGAAAAAATAATTACGAGATAGTTAAAACACCAGAACTCGCGGAGAATCCATTAAATTTTCCTGGTTATAAAGAAAAGCTTGAACGAGGAAGAAAGATTACAGGACATCATTGTGCTGTAATGGTTGCTCAAGGTGTAAAAGATGGAATTAAAGTTACTTCATTCGCAATTGATAGTCGTTTCAATGGAGGCTCTATAAATGCTTCTGCTGGAGAAGCAATAGTGTATTGTTTTCAGAAAGCCATCGATGATCTTACGCCTGTTGTAGCTTGGAGTGAAGGCGGAGGCCAGGCTATGCAAGAATCAAACATAGCATTACATTTTATGGTAAAAACTGTTTTAGCAGCAAATACATTTAAAGATTCTACAAAATTACCTTTTATTAATATTTACACAAATAAATGTTACGGAGGCATAACTGCAAGTTTTGCTGCTCCATCTATAGCAGATATTTGTTTTGCAGAGCCATCTATGGTTGGTTTTGCAGGTCAACACATAGTAAAAAATCAGACACGAGAGGATTTACCTGAAGGTTTTCAATCAAGTAAGGTTTTGGTTGAAAAAGGCATGTGCGATGGAGTTTTTAACAGAAAAGAAATAAACGAAAAAATAATTGGAATATTAAAAATATTGCTTAAGAAGAATTCTGAAGTAAATTCAGAAAGTTTAAATGAAACTTCAGAAACTAATATCCAAACTAGAGAAGCATCATAAGAAAAAGCTAGACTTATCTTTAGGAAGAACTTTTAATCTTTTAAAAAAACTGGGCAATCCGCAAGATAAATTAAAAAATGTCATCACAGTTGTTGGAACTAACGCTAAAGCAAGTATGTGCTGTAGTCTTAAATCAATACTTAACCAAGCTGGACATAAAACCAATCTTTATACTTCTCCACACCTACTCTCTTATACGGAAAGATACGTTTTTCATGATAAAGAGATCAATGAAGAAGATTTAATAGATTTACTGACTGATGTTGAAAAGACTTTAGGAGATGACAATGCAACATTATTTGAAATTTTAACTTGTGCATTTTTAAAATATGCTGAAAATTTCAAAGATAATATTAATATTATAGAAGCAGGATTATTTCATCAATTTGATAGTACAAATGTATTTAAGGAAAATTTAATGACACTCATTGGTGTCATTCATAATGATCACTTTCAATGGCTTGAAAATAAATCAATTGAAGGGGTAATATATGAAAAAACAGCAAAGCTTTTAAACTCAAATATATTTATAAATAAACAAGTCAATAATGAAATAAGAGATAAAATAGAAAAATCATTGGAAAAAAATACCTCAAATAAATATTTTTTTGGTAAAGATTTTAATATTGCAAAGTTTGAGAACGGATTTATTCAATATCAAGATCGGTTAGGAGAATTAATATTACCTGAACCAAGTATTCTTGGAGATCATCAACTTTATAATATTAGTACCTCAATTGCTGCATCTAGAAAAATTTTTAGTATTAAAGATGAACATATTGTAAATGGTATCAAAAATATTTCATTAAAAGCAAGACTTGAAGAAATTAAATCAGGTAAATTAAAAAATATTGCTGGGAATAATAAACTAATAATAGATGGAGGTCATAACATTAGCGCAAGTGCTTCTATTGCTAATTGGGTAAAAAATCAAAATCAGGAAGTAAATCTTATCGCAGGGATGATGAAAGATAAAGAACATGTAGAATTTATAAAAGCTTTTGAAAATATTGTAAATTCAATTACTTTAATTGATATTCCTAATCAGGATGGAGCAATATCAAAAGAAGATTTTAAAAAAAAGTTAGATAATTTAAAACTAAATCTTAAACTTTCGAATGATATTAAAGAAAGTATAAAATCGTTATCGCAAAATGATAATAGTATTATATTATGTGTTGGTTCACTGTATCTTGCTGGAGAAATTTTAAGCCTAAATTAGATATTTTCTTTTATCCAAGAAACAATTTCACTTTTTGGAACCGCTCCAACCTTAGTTGAAACATGGTTTCCATCTTTCATCAAAATCATTGTGGGTATTCCTCGAACACCGTATTTTGTAGGCGTATTTGGCTCTTCATCAATGTTATGTTTTGCTACAGATAGTTGGTCAGACATTTCATTTGAAATTTCTTCCAAGCTGGGAGCTACCATGTGGCATGGGCCACACCATTCTGCCCAAAAATCACAAATTAATATCTTATTATCTTTAACTAATTGATCAAAACTTTCATCTGTAGATTTTACTGTTGCCATATAAGTTTTATATAAATTAATTTTATTTATTCAATAGTTAAAAATGCGTAATTTGAATTTTATACATTAAACATTCTCGTACTTTTTTTGAATAGACATTGCATAAGTATTAAATTCATCTAGCAGAGCTAATTTTTCGTTATCATTTTCATTAGTGTATTTTTCTCTTAGAGTATCAATTTCATTATATAATGTAGGTATTGTCCACCATTTCTCTTTTTTTTCACTTAGTATTCTTTTAGCTACATCTCTTCTAATAGACTTGTATATGGAATCTGGGAGTATCTCTGGAGCTTCCTGAAATATAATTTTTTTACCAAAACTAACTAATCTATCATCATCAAATTTATCTAGTAAATTTAATTTCTCTTTCCAAGGTGCTTCATGCCAACCTTGAAACAAAGCAGTGTCTTTGTTTGATGTAAATTTTGTATAAATACTTTCCTCTGCATAAATATCTTCTTGGGATTTTGATTGCTCTTTTTCTTCCGCAACTTCTCTTAGAGCAGTTAAAATATTTTGAGAGAACTGTTCATTATTTTGAACAAATTCTGCTCTTTTTTTAATTACATTTTTATCTAATTTATTATATGGCTCAACATTCAAACCATATTTTGCATCAATTATTATTGGTGCTTTATTTGATCTAACAGTTCTTAAAAACTTTGGTGTTTTTTTCATCTCAGTTTTTAATTCATTAATAGATTTGTTAATCAATGGTTGAATTTCTGTTCTAAGATCTATTGTGTAATACCATCCTTGATAAATAGGATGCATACAATGTTTTGCATGTAAAGGTACAACTAAATGAAGTCTAGACTTTCCATAATAATATTCATTCAAAGTTATAATTTCCCCTTTTTTAATTATAGTTTCAGTATTAGATTTATTTGCAGTGCTTAAAAAAGACTCCCAAGTATGTTCTTGTTTTTCTTTTACAATTTTTAAAACCTTTGCAGTAAGTTCTGCATCAGCTAGCGCGGAGTGAGCATCACTGGCATCTATGCCTTGCATTTGAGCTAAAGAAGCTAGTTTAAATACAGGATTATTTTTTTCATTAATTTCAGTTTCTAAGACAGTTGAGTCTACTGCATATGCAGCTCTTGCAATATTTATTCCATCATGTCTGGTATTTGGAGCGGAATTTGTCAAATAAGGATACCTTATACTTTTGAAAAATTCTTTTCTTATCATCTCTTCGTCAAAATTTAGCGAACTCCACCCCAAGAAAATAGCAGGGCTCCATTTCTTAAAAATTTTTTCAACTTGCCCAAGCATTTGATAATGACTTAGATTTGTTTGAGTAAGTTGTTTAATTGATGTCTTATTAACTATTAATGCTGCTGCTTGAAAAATCTCAGTTTCATGAAGTCTACATCGAAGATTAAATCTATCTTTTTCCTTAAAATTCTCATCAAATAGTATTCCACCAATTTCTATGATGCTACCAAAGTCAGTGCTAGCACTTGAAGATTCTATATCCCAGATTGCTAAATTCATTGATTTATAAGGTCTTTTTTATCAAATTCTAAATCTTTAACTCTTTTAGCCCTATTAGTAATTGCATCTACCGATATTTGAAGTTTTCTAAAATCTTCTGTCAATTGTGTATTTCTCTTATCAATATTGCTAAATCTTTCAGAAAATCTAGTGATGTCTTCAAATATTTTGCTAAATTCTTTTTGAATAATATCGGCTTTTTCACTCATTTCCTTGTTGTCAATAAATAGTCTGTATGTCTTTAAAAAACCAAAAATAGTATTAGGCGATACAATTATAACATTTTTAGTTCTTGCTTCTTCTGAAAAATTTCCTTTTGCCTCCATTATGGCATTATAAACACCTTCGGATGCAACATACATAATTGCAAATGGAGCTGTCTCATTTTCTATGATATATTTTTCTGAAATATCCTTAATATGTTTTTTTATATCATCAGAAAATAATTTTGCGTAATTTTTCTTTTGTTGTTCATCTTTCTCGGTAATTAATTTTGTATAATTTTCCCAAGCAAATTTAGAGTCTATTGGAACACATTCATGAGGTTCTCCAAGATGTAAAAAACAGTCAACTCTTTTTCCGTTTGATAAAGTATATTCCATATCGAAATACTTTTTGCTTAAAACATCAGAGACAATTGTTTTTAAGGAATCATTTCCTAACCTCCCTCTAGTACCTTGATTGTTAAAAAGATTTTTAAAATCAATTACACTAGTTTTTATCTCATTAATTTCTTCCTGTGCCTTATCAATCCTAGCCAATCTTTCATTTAAACCGCTTACTATCGACCTAATTTCTTTATCTGACTCATTTTGTTTTTGTGTAATTTTTTCTGATAAATCACTTTGTTTTTGCGAAATTTTTTCTGATAAATCGCTTTGTTTTTCAGTGATTTTTTCTGTTAAAACAGAATTATTCTCAGCATTTTTTTCAATTAATTTTTCTATTTTTTCAGAAAGATTTTCATTACTTTGATTACTTTTAGCATGGTCAAGCTTCTTAATTACCAAAAGAATTAGCAAAACTAAGACAGCAATAAATATTAATATAATATACTCCAACATATTTTCTTTCTTAAGAATTGTTTTGATGGAATTTTAGAATTGATTTTTATCAGGAACTAAACACTTCGCATCTAAACAAGTAGCTTAATGTAATCTTGTTTTATATTTATTATTTGAGATTAGTCAAGAAATATTATTTAGTTCATAAAATTTTTTTACTCTTCCCATGAACAAATTTTGATACATTTCAAGTTCAGCCCCTTCTATTTTAAATTCTTGAAACAATATATCTTGAGTACATAAAAGAATTATACCAGCTTTCATCTTAGTGCCATGAACAACATCATGACCCAATGTGTAAGCGCCAAGTTGCAAAAAGTAATCTTGTATAAAATCTGATTTCTTTGGCTTATTAGCTTGCTTAAAATCTATACAAACGTCTACACCATTCATTTTAGCTAATAAATCTGCTGTACCCGCGTACTGATCTGGATAATAAATAGTTTCCTCAATTCCATATATTTCCTCTAGCCTGCCATTTAGTCCTTTATCAATAATTTCTTTTGCCATTATTTTATATTGCTCATTGGTCTCAAAAAAACTCTCATTTACTCTACCTCTAAGGAAATCCTCTATATATGAGTGCATTAACGTTCCTCTGGTAGAAGCCTCCGTTTTAATTCTGTTGGCTTCTTTTAAGCCTACTCTTTCTCTCCAATTTGCTAAAGCTGCTTTTTCTTCTTCTGATTTAGTTAGAGAAAGTATACTTGTTACCGAAGGAAGTTTAGCCTCACCCAAAGAGTATTTTCTGTATCCATCTTCAATAGATCTTGTTGACTTCGGATAATTAAATTTATTATTCCAACGCATTTTATTTACTTAATAATTTTATAATATTTTGAATATTTTTTTTTTTAGTTATTTTTTTTGAAGACATCAAACAAGCTTGTGATAGAAGTATTTCTCCATCCTTTAAAATTCTTAAATTGTTAGCTTTTAAAGTCTCTCCTGTACTGGTTATATCGGTTAAAATCTCAGATGAACCAGTAAATGGATATATCTCAGTTGCTCCAAGGGAAGGTACTAATTTAAATTGAGTCACTCCTTTTGAAAATAAAAATTCTTTGGTCAAATTTGGATATTTTGTTGCAACTCTTAATCTACTTTTCTTATTATCTTTAAAATCAAAAGATATTTCTTCTAAATCAGCAAGTGTTTGGACATCTATCCACTCGTCAGGAACAGCTACAACTAGAGTTGCATTTCCATAATCGAGTTTTTTATTAATAATAACTTTATTTTGAATATTTAATTCAGACTCTTTTAATAGATCATAACCTGAAAAACCTATATCTAATGATCCATCTCCTAATCTTTCAATAATTTCTCTTGCATGGAGATATACTATTTTTATTTTTTTATTTCCTTTTATATATCCAAAAAGATCTCTTTCTCCTCTTTCTGATAAAATTTTAAGATTTTTATTTTTTAAGATACTTAAAGTATCTTTTCTAAGTCTACCTTTGCTAGGAATGCCAATTTTAATCATTTAAATTTATTGCACCTCCAACAGCTGGAACCTTTGTTTTAGAACCTAAATCACTAATAAGATTGTTATAACGGCCACCATTTACCTCAATTTTTCTTGATTTTACCTTTGTTTGAATTTTAAAAACCATACCTGTGTAATATTCCAAATGTCTGCCGAATGAAGATGAAAAATTTACATTTAACTTTGAAACTTTATTTTTTGTTATTGGAAAATAATTCTTTCCAACACTAAGATTAATTTTATTTTGTTTAAAAAAAGTATTTAGAGTAGCTGCTGCTTTGCTCATAGGGCAACTAATTTTTAAATAATCTTTAATAATTTTTACAACATTTTGGCCTTTTATTTGCCTTCTAGGATCTTTAATTTTATTATCAAACCTTAATAAAATTTCGTTTAAAGTACGACCTGCAATATTTCTATCTTGATTTTGTTTAAACATTTTCAAATATCTTTTTTTATCCAATTCGACTACTGTTTCATCTACATCTGAGTTTGTCTCTAAACGTTTCAACAATTCGTTAAAATAATTTTCTCTCCAAAAATGTCTTTGTAATCGAAGTCTCCATCTTTTTGGGATATCTAATTTATTTATTAATAAGTGAAAAATTTCAACATTCCCAACTGTAATTCTTCCAGTTTTGTATCTAAATTTATTTATAACTTTAATACTTGTATTTATGATTTTTTTATCATCTCTTTTCTCATCTTTTGATCCTAAAATCTCAAAACCTATTTGATCTCTAATAATTTTGTCAGTTTTTTTCTGAACTTTTCTAAATGCTTGTCCACTGTAAAAAACTTTTGAAGATTTCTTATTTTTTTGATTAAGATACTTAATACAAGATGCAACAGTTAAATCTGGTCTTAAACAAATTTCTTTTCCATTCTGGTCAACAAATGAAAAAATTAAACTTCTAAATGACTCACCAGATCTCTCAAGAATTAAATTGGTAGGTATGACTGTATCTAAATCTATGTAATCAAATCCACTTGATTTTAAAGATTTAAGAATATTCTCAGATAAGTTTTTTGACTTCATTAATTAAATCTTTCTTTGAAAAAGTTTTATTATTCTCTCCCTTAACACCTTTTAAATTTTTAATTGTAACCGTATTATCTTTAAACTCATTTTCTCCACAGATAATGGCAACTGGCAATTGGCGTTTATTTGCAAAAGTAAGCTGTTTACCGAGATTTTTTTTAGAATCTAAAAATATTTCAGCATTAATATTGTTTTGTCTTAAGACATCTAAAATTTCGTAGTAATTTTTTAAATATTTTTGGTCCATTACACATACCAAAACTGGTTTTTGTTCATCTAATTGAATTTGATCTAATTGCATTAATCCAAATAAAAGCCTGTCTACGCCAAAACTAATGCCTGTCCCAGGAATATCAACGCCTTTAAATCTAGATATGAGCTTTGCGTAAGCTCCTCCTGAGCAAATGCTACCGATATCTACTTCTTTGCCTTTGTTATTTGTAACTTTAAAATTTAGATTTGTTTCTACAATAAAATCAGAATAATAAGCTAAACCTCTCACAATTGTGAAATTAGTTTTTACTTGATCTAAACTTGATCCATACCCAAGAACCACAAAAAATTCTTCCAACTCGTTTATTCCTTCTTGTGACAATGGATTTTTTAAGTTTTGTTTGAGCTCTTTTAAATCCTTTATTTTTAGATATTTTAATATTTGGTCAACCTGCTCATCGTTTAAATCTGCACCTTTTGTAATAGCTCCACTAGTATCTTTTCTTTCTTTTCTTAAGAGTTCTTCTACACCTTTTAAACCAAAACCAGGCTTATCAAGTTTATCAATTGCCCTAATAACTTTTAGTTGTTTTTCCTCAGTTATTTGTAATTCATCTAGTAAACCTTGAACTATTTTTCTGTTACTTACATTAATTGTAAACTGATCTTTCTTTAATCCACATTCTAAAAGTGTTGCTGAAATTAAATTACAAAGTTCAGCGTTAGCTTGTGATGAATTAACATTTCCTACAATGTCAAAATCTGCCTGTAAAAATTCTCTATATCTTCCATTACCTGATTTTTCGTTACGAAATACATTTTGAATAGCATATCTTTTATAAATTGATGGTAACTCTTGATTATTTTGAGCAACAAATCTTGCTAGAGGGCTAGATAGGTCATATCTAAGGGTAATATTTTTATCTCCATCTTTAAATGAAAATACATCAGACATAGGATTAGCTTCATCTTCAGCTAGAAAAGATCCTATATTTTCACTTATTTCGAACGATGGTGTTTCGAGTGGTTCAGCACCAAACTTAATAAAATTATTCTCAATTACTGATAACAGCTTTTTTTTGAGAAGAAGTTTCTTATCCCAACGATCTTCAAATCCTGAGGGTAACCCAGGTATTAATTTATTTTCTTTATTCATTTTTTGGTACCCTGGCTTGGAATTGAACCAAAAACTAAAGTTCCACAAACTTTCGTGATAACCATTTCACCACCAGGGCCTGTTATTGTTTTATACTAATTAGAGTTAAATTTAAATTTTAAAATAGTTAAATAGCTAGCTGCAAGCCAGCATGAAAATGATGTCTTTTGTGAGATACAAAAATTTTACTATTTTTAATCATGGAAGTTTAATAGCATTTTAGATTTAAAATGCAAGTATGTATTGTATAGGAATATTCATAGGGTTTGCCTACTTTTATTCCTATACAAAATTTTAAATGAAATAAATTTTAAGAAGTTTTCTTTAAATTCACTGCGCTTGGACCTTTGTCTCCATCCTGAATTTCAAATTCTATAGCGTCGTTCTCATTCAAAAAACGAAGTCCTGCTTCACGAACTGCGCTTGCATGAACGAAACAATCTTTTTCTCCGTCTTCTCTTTCTATAAACCCGTAGCCCTTCTTACCGTTGAACCACTTTACTTTTCCTTTTAATGTACTCATACTTTTTTTTTACTCTTTCTTTATTATATTAAACTTAGCTAAACTTCAGCTAGCGCGATAATTATTAGATTTTAAAATTGAATGCAAGCTTTATGATATCCTTATTTTAAAGGTGGAACCCCCTGAAATCGAATCAGGTCCCAATGCTTTTCAGGCATTTGTGCGCACCAGCTACACCAGGGTTCCAAGTGTTAAAACCTAAAAATAATTCTTCCCTTTGTCAAATCATAGGGGCTTACTTCACAATTTACATTGTCTGAATTTAAAATTCTAATTCTATTTTTTCTTAATTTTCCAGCAGTATGTGCTGTTATTATATGTCCATTTTCTAGCTTCACTCTAAATTGGGCATTTTTTAAAATTTCAATAACTTGTCCCTTAAATTCTAAAACATCTTGTTTTGCCAAAATTATTTTCTCCTCATTCTAGATTTTATACTTAGAGCATGACCTTTTAATTCTTCATACTCAGCGAGATGTGTAGCGTATTCTCCTATTTTCTCAACACCTTTTTTTGAAAGAGTTATAAGGCTAATTTTTTTATAAAATTCACTTAAACTTAACCCTGATGAAAATTTAGCTGATGAATTAGTTGGTAGTACATGATTTGTCCCAACAGCATAATCGCTTAATGCCATAGGAGAATATTTTCCTATACAAATACTTCCTGCATTAACAATTTTATCTTTATACTTTTTATAATTACCAACATTTATTTCTAAGTGTTCAGGAGCTATCTCATTAATTGCATCTATAATTTGTCTATCATTATATACTTTTAAAAGTAGTCCGTTACTTTTTATACTTTTAGTTGCAATACTTTGTCTTGGTATCTGTTTTAATTTTAATTCTAAATCTTTTTTAAATTTTTTAATCAAATTAAAATCCTTAGTGATTAATATACACTGTGAATTTGAGTCATGCTCTGCCTGCCCAATCATAGATGTGGTAACTTCATTTAAATTAGTTTTGCTATCTGCTAATATTGTAATTTCAGATGGACCTGCAATCATTCCTTCAATACCTACATCTCCAAAAACCTGCCTTTTAGCTCCAGCAACAAAGATATTGCCTGGTCCAACAATTTTATTTACTTTTTGAATATAAGCTAAACTACCTATGGCTTGTGCACCTCCCATTGAATAAATTTCATTAATACCTAATTTTTTTGCTGCATATAAAACTGCAGGATTTAATTTTCCATTATTTTTTGGATTTGCTAGTACAATTCTTTTTACTCCCGCTATTTTTGCTGGAATACCATTCATCAACAAAGTTGATGGTAAGTTTGCCGGAACATAAATGCCAACAGATTGAATTGGTACGTATTTATATTCTATTTTATTATTTAAATTATCTTTATAAAAAATATCTTTAGTTTTTTGTGCAGTATGAAATTTAAGTATACGTTTATAAGCAAAATCTATAGCTCTTTTAATTGTTGGATCTAAAGATTTAATTGCTTGATTAATTTTATTAATACTCGGCTTAATTTGACTGTTTTTACTAAATTTTTTCTCATACTTTAAAAGACTTTTATTTTTATTTTTCTTAATATCTTTTAAAATTTTAGATATTATTTTATTTTCATTTTTTTTTTCAGATCTTCTAAGATCTAAAAATTTTGTTAAATTATTTAAGTAGTTTTTTTTATTACAATTAATTATTTTTATCATTTACTATTTTTTGATCCTCTAGTGTCACTTCAATTACTTCAGCGGCAAGAGTTATAATTCTATTTTTCGAAAATAACATAGTTATTTCAAAATTCTCCCCTTTCTTAAAAATATCAATTGTTAATAATTCTAATGTTAGATTAGTATCATTTTGGTCTATATTCTTTGATTTTGATGAATTAATAAATTCAAATTTGATAATACTATTGATTAATTTATTTTTGTTTTCCTCTTCTTTACTAAATCTTGCTATTGAAATTAGGAAAATCTTGTTAGAAGCTAAATATTTAAGATCACCAATATTAATCCTACCCTCAGAACAGCATGCCGAAATGATGTGGAGATCTTCAGGAGTTTGGGCAATTATCTTTTTTAAATAGTAGTTTTCCATCAATTAACACGTCGAATATTTACTCCAACTTTTCTTAGTTTATTCTCTATATTTTCATATCCTCTATCAAGGTGATAAATTCTATTAATTGTAGATGACCCTGTGGCAACAATTGCAGCTAAAACTAATGCAACCGAAGCTCTTAAATCACTAGACATTAATTCAGCAGCTTTAAAATTAGTATCTCCTGAAATAAATGCCTTATTTTTTTTAATTAAAATCTCAGCACCTAACCTTCTTAATTCAGCTACATGCATAAATCTATTTTCGAAAATACTTTCAGTTATTGAACTTTTACCTGAAG
>CACGVB010000009.1 GCA_902576395.1 uncultured Pelagibacteraceae bacterium | reverse complement strand
GAAATATTTTGAGTTACACTTAAATCAAAAATTTTTTTTAATTCTTTTTTTTTTATTATTTCTGTTATCAAAGATTCTCTTGAAATAGTATTAATTTTATTTTCCTCTAATTCTACAAGTTTAGGATTTAAAAAAATTAAATATTTTTTTTCATTTTCAATATCAATATTTGTAATTATTTCTTTATTAACTTTTGCTTTAATTTCAATTGTAGAGCCTAAAGCTGTATTTTTAAAATTGAAAATTAAAATTAAGATAATTAAAATTATGATTTTAATCATCTCTTTCTTACTAGTGTATTTGCAGATCCTCTTACCTCTGTAAATGGAATAAACCTAATTAAAAAAACTAAACTTTGATCTGGAACTAAATTACCATCTCGAAAAAATTTTTTTTGATATTGAAATGTTGCTAAAAGACAATCGGTTTCATATTCATATGATAAATTATAGTTCTGGGTAAAATCATCTCTTAAGTTTTTAGTTGTATTAAATTTTAAATAATGCTCGTTGCTAAATCTTAAATTTGTCTCATTTGAAATTGTTTCATTATTGCCCAATTCATGATTTTCTGTAATGTAATTAAATTTTGTTGAAAATTTATCATCACCTATTGTTGCTGAAATTTCATCATAATTCGAGTATTTTAAGTCCCTATCAAATGAAAAACCATATCCTAAATTTAAATAATCGTTAGGTTTGTAATAAAAATTACCAACAATATCAGACCTAGTTTGGTCCAATTTTGCTATCTTTGGCATTGATCTATTTTTTTTATCTTTGATTACATTCCCCAAATTAAATCCTAGTATTCTTTCTTTAAAAAAGTTCTTTTTTTCGTATTCCAAACCAATTGTTAAAGACCTTCCTACTTCTGCTGTCCCACCGGTTCCTATCCTATTTGATGAAAATATATTCCCATAACTTAACCTTGAAGAATTTGAAGATATATCCGAACCTTTTGTTGGAGTAAGTTTAAATTGAATCTTCGGTTTAAGAAAATTTGTTTTATTATCAGAAAGTTTTTTTTTAAGTGGTAATTCTGAATTAATTAATAAAGAACTGGTTAATTTATGATCACTATTTTTATCTAAAGTTGAGGAATTTTCTGAATACTCATTTGAGTTTTTTAACAAAAGTCTATAATTTGTAAGAATACCTCCGCTAGTGAAATAATTATAAGAGGAGAAGTTAAAATTATTATTTAAAGATGCTTCATACACATTTGTGTCATACAATTTTTGAACACCATTTGATCCAAAAGAAAATTTACCATTATAACTTTCATCTATTTCAATGTTTTTGTTGAATGAAAAATCTGGAAATACATATTGATATTTATCGCTATTATTAGAAACACTTAAACTTTCATACATTCTCAAAGAAGTTTCAAATCGAGTATTTGAGTCAATTTCTTTATCTATATCTAAATAAGATGTTAAGGTACTAGAATTAAATTTTTTAGTTAAAATATTAGTATCATGTATTCCACTAAAATCGTGTATTTTTAAATAATTATCATTTGTAACATTTTGAAATTCGAATTCATAAGACGTTTTTGCATCAAACTTCCCATTAGAGTTTAAAAAGAAGTGAGCATTTGTATTTCCTTCATCTCGATTAAAACTAAAATCAGTTATAAGATCAGAATTTTTATAGCTTTCTCTATATTCAGATTGCAAAATAAAATCTCCATCAGAATATAACCTTGGATTTAAGGTCATATCTTTCGCATCTGACAAAGCAACAAAATATGGTATATTAACAGCTCTGCCCAAATTATCAGAATTGTATAGTACAGGTGTTAGGAAACCTGATTTTCTTTTAACCGATGGGTCTGGGTGACTGAAGTATGGAAAATAAAATACTCTCTGCCCAAATATTTTCAACCATGAATTTTTGTATTGAAATAATTTATCAATTTTATTGTGAATAAACTCCTCGCTTTGCAACTCCCAACCTCTGCATTTTTTATTATCAATGTTGCAGGTACTAAATACTGCCTTATATATCGTAGTGTTGTCATTATTTGAAGTAGTGGAATTACCTACTAATAATGGATCATTGTTTTTATTTCCAAAAAAATCATCAATAAAGTCAACTCTTACCTCTTTTCCAACTAATTCTCGTGTTTTAAGATTAACCTTAGCTTTTTCAAATAAGTAACTGTTATTCTGGTTATCTACAATATTAGTTTTTTTTGAAGATATGACCTCTTCAATAATATCGAATAAAAATCCATCCTTAAAATTATAGATATTGTTTGTATCATCATATACTTTCGTGTCAGACTTGCTTAGGACTTCCATCAAATTTCTATCATATAAAACATCACGTGAAGTGAGTTCATATTTATTCTCAACTTTTATGAATGTCTCGCCCTGAGTTAGTATTGTGTTATCTTTTTGATTGTATATTGCTTTTTCGCTTTCGATATAAATATTATTAAAATTATCAAAAAATTTTACATTACCAATTACCACCAACTCAGTGATTGATTTATTATATTTAGATTTGTCACCTTCAACTAATATTTTTTGATTTGGGATACTAGCTATTCCCTTAGATGAATAGATAATATTACCATCCTCCTCTATTTTAATATTTTTAGAATCAAAAAAAACTGTATCAGCCTTAACTTCTAAGTTAACAAATAAAGTAAATATAAATATTATAAATGTTACAATTTTAATTTTCATTTAATTTAGTCAATCCTAACCCACATATAAGAAATATAAGAACTTGAGGCAACCAAATAGATACTAAAACTGGAAACGTTTCATTTTTACCAAATAAAATAGAAAAGTAATTAATATAATAAAAGACGACTGAAACTAAAACTCCTATAACAACTAAAAAAAACTTTGATTTTATAAAAGTAAGTTTAAACATAAGTAATGCACCTATAATTGTAGTCAATGTAAGATAAAATGGAATACTATATATTTTATTTAAGTGCAATTTAACTTCAGTTGCTGAATATCCAATTGATTCGTAATTCTCTTCTAATTTAATGAGTTGAAATATATTTAGTGAATTCAAATTAGAATATAAATTTGAAATTATTTTTCCATTAAAAGAAGATAAATAATCATAATTGATTAAATTTTTTGTCTCTTTATCTTCGGAATATATTTTTACTTCAAAGAGTTTCCATTCCTTAAGTTTTATGTCTGCTTTTTTTGCAATTATAGTATTCAAGAGCTTATAATTTTTGTTTAATTCAGTGATTTTAATATCTTCTAAAACATTTTTCTTATAATTCGTTGCATTAATAATAAATAATTTTAATCCATCTTTGCTGTTTTCTTTAATCCACAATCCATCCTCATTAACTACAGCCAAATGATCTCCATCATTAGAATTTTGGTACTTCATACTAAGATACAAACTTTTTAGATTTGCTGAAAAAGAGTAATAAACAATAATTATTATTATGCCTAAAAATAAAGAGACAATTGAAATTATCGTTGTAATTTTAAAATTATTAATACCATGACTTCTTAGTAGTTCAATCTCATCTTTTTCAAAAAGACTTATAAAAAAAAACATTACCCCAAGTAAAAATATAAAAGGAAGTATTTCAAATACTATTGATGGTATATTTAAAATTGTTAAGATTATTGGATAATAAATATTATTATCTTTATTTTCAAAATATTTTATCTCTTCAAAAATATTTAAAAAAAAACTTAAAAAAACAAATATTATAACTATTGTTAGAATATTTCTTAAAAAAAGCTTTGTTAAATATTTTTCATAATTTTTAAAAATCATAATAAATTCAATTTAAAGTTTGATTTTAAAAGAAGTATTGAATAAAAAAATATTATTAACAATATTGGTAATGAAACAATTAAAATCGTTATACCTACCGATGTTAATATAAATTTTAAACTAATTTGTGATAAAATTATTATAAAACTTCCTAAGAGAAATATATTAAGTTTGTGAAACTTATTTAGATACTTAGACCTAGGTTCAATGATTAAACTTGATGCAATTAAAGCTATAACCATTGTATAAAAGGGTAAAATAGATCTTTTATAAAGTTCCTCACTTATATTTATAAGTGGTCTAGAGTTACATTTCTTATTTTTTATTGTAGAGATTACTTTGGTATCCTTTAAATTTGTGTTGAAGATGATTTGTTTCAAACAGTAGTAAAGCATTTTTGAATTGAGTTCTTGAATTTTAGAGTATGTAATAGACTTAGTAGAAAAATTTGACAAATCATAATCAGTTTCTGAGAAGTTTAAAGTATAAGTATTATCTTTGCTGATATTTATTATGCCTCCGTCAAACAATCTTAAAAAGTATTGATTTTCTTTTTGTATTATTTTTCCACTTTTAGAGATAATTATCTTTGAATTATCTGCATCTATTTTTTCATTTATGTAAACTTTTTTAAGATCTCCATTTTTTTCATATTCCTCGACAAAAATTGTAAGATTCTTTACAACACTTATAAATTTTTTTTCAGATATTAGTTTTGGTAAAAAATCTATATTTGAATCTTTTATAAATTCTCTTGCTAAGCTTTGTGTTTTAGGAACAATAAATAAATTTAAAAATAGTTGTAACATTAAAAAAATTAATGAAAATGTAAGAATATAGTTTATAAAATAAATTTTTTTAATCCCATTATTCCAAAAAACAATTAATTCATTTGAATTGATATACTTATTAATCACATAAAAGATTGAAATAAAAAAAACGAAAATAATAGTTTTGCTAAAAATTTTGGGTAAGTTTAAAGAAACATAATAAAAATAGATATTAAGACTATGTCCTTCATCTGATACTAAATCCAAAAAGTTGACAGCTTGTATAATCCAAACAATAAAAGTTATACTAAATGATGAAATCAAAAAAAAATTAACTATATCTAGAGAAAACTTACGAAATATTAATTTATTCATTGAAATTCTTATTTTTATAAATATACAACATTATCTATAAAAAATTTCAAAAAAATGAAGCTAAATTTAAATTTTGTAAATAAAGTCCCAAAAATCGCAAAGGATAACGAGATTATTCTCCTAAATCAAAAAGTTATAAAAAGTAAAGAGATTAAACAATTAGCAAAATCAGTTTTAAATAATAAACTTTTTTCTGAGGGAAATTTTCTTGCAAAAGATCACAACAACAAAAGCTATGTATTCGTAAACTGTACAAAATCAAAAGTTTCCTTAGATTTTGAAAAACTTGGTTCGAAATTATTTGTTTTTTTAAAGGAAAATAAAAAAGAGAATTCATTTATAAATGTTGAAAATAATTCTTTTACTAATGTACAATTAGAAAAGTTTCTTCACGGAGCACAACTTAAGTCATATAATTTTAATCTTTATAAAACAGATAAGAAAAAAAATGTTAATTTAAATTTAAGTGTTGTTGGCAGTAACTCTAAACAAAAAAATTTATTAAGAAATAAATTAAATGCTCTTTTGGAAGGGGTTTTTCTTACTAGAGATTTAGTTTCTGAACCTGGTAATATTTTGCACCCAGATGAATACGCAAAGAGAATTGTTAAATTAAGAAAGTTTGGATTAAAAGTAACAGTATATGACCAAAAGAGATTAAAAAAATTAGGTTTTAACGCATTGCTCGGTGTCGGACAAGGAAGTATCAGAGGTTCTTACATGGTAACAATAGAATGGAATGGAAATAAAAATAAATCAAAACCTTTAGCCTTCGTTGGAAAAGGTGTTTGTTTTGATACCGGAGGAATATCTCTCAAACCTGCAAAATTTATGGAGGATATGACATATGATATGGCGGGTTCAGCAACGGTGGTTGGTCTTATGAAAACTCTAGCTTTAAGGAAATCTAAAATTAATGCAGTTGGAGTCGTTGGGTTAGTTGAAAATATGCCAGGAGCCAATGCACAAAGACCTGGAGATATTGTAAAATCTTACAGCGGACAAACAATCGAAGTTTTAAACACAGATGCTGAGGGAAGACTAGTTTTAGCAGATGCACTTACATATACCGAAGAGAAATTTAAGCCAAGTCTAATTATTGACTTAGCAACATTAACTGGAGCAATAATTGTTGCGCTTGGATCAGAATATGCTGGGCTTTGGTCAAATAATAAAAAATTGTCTAAACAACTTTTTGATGCTGGAGAGCATGTAGATGAAAAAGTATGGGAAATGCCACTTCATGAGAATTATAACAAATTAATGAATTCAAATAATGCTGATATGCAAAATATTAATTATGTTGGAGGAGCTGGATCAACAACTGCCGCTCAATTTTTACAAAGATTTATAATTAATAAAACACCTTGGGCGCATTTAGATATTGCTGGAATGGCTTTTTCTAAATATGCTGGAGCACTGAATTCTGGTGGTGCAACTGGATATGGTGTTAGATTATTAAACAAGTTTATAGAGGAGAATTATGAGTAATATTGAACAAACATTGTCGATAATTAAGCCAGATGCTGTTGAAAGAAATTTGCAAGATCAGATTAAAAATGAATTTAAAAATAATGGTTTTGAAATTTTAAAGGAAAAAAAAATTCATATTTCTAAAGAAGAAGCTGAAAAGTTTTATAAAGTTCATGAGTCTAAACCTTTTTATAATGATTTGTGTGCTTACTTATCTTCTGGGCCAATTGTTGTAATGAGTCTTCAAAAAGACAATGCTGTCCTAGAAAATAGAAAATTTATGGGAGCAACTAACCCTAAAGACGCAGAAGAAGGAACGCTTCGAAAAAAATATGGTATTTCAATTGATAAAAATTCTGTTCATGGGTCAGACAGTGTTGAAAATGCTAAGATCGAGATAGATTTTTTTTTTAAAGATTAGCTAAAAACATCTCAATAGCTTTTGGATAAATTTCATGTTCAATTTTAAGCACTTTTTTTTCTAAACTTCTTACATTATCTGATTTTAGGATTTTCACCTTCTTTTGTAAAATAACTTTACCTGAATCTAATTTTTCTGTTACCTTATGAATTGATGCACCTGCGAAACGATCCTTATTTTTAATAGCTCTCTCATGTGTATTTAATCCTTTATACTTTGGCAAAAGTGATGGATGAATATTTAATATTGGTTTAGAAAATTTTTTTATAAAATTACCTGACAATATTTTCATAAATCCAGCCAAACAAATTAAATCTATATTATATTTCTTTAATAACTTAAGTGATTTATTTTCAAAATTTGATTTTTTTTTATTTCCATAAATTTTTATTTTAGATCTAGATGCATACTTTAGTCCCTCAGCACTTGGATTGTTTGAAATAACCAATATAATTTTAACTAAAGAATTCTTTTTTTTTGAGTATTTTATTAAAGATTTTAAGTTACTACCTCTACCACTAATAAAGACAGCAGTATTTTTTTTACCAGGATATTTTTCCACTTAATTTAACTTTTTTTGAATTTTTAACTATTTTTCCAATTATATAGGGTTTAAATTTTTTTCCAAAATATTTACTTACTGAATTTAGATTTCTAGGATTTGTCACTAAACAAAAACCTACACCACAATTAAAGGTCTTTAACATTTCTTTCTCACTTACACCCATTTTATATAACCATCTAAAAATTTTAAATGTTTTGACACTATTTAGATCTATTTCAGCACATAAATTTTTTGGTATTATTCTTTGGATATTATCCACTAGACCTCCACCGGTTATGTTTGCACATCCATTTATTAAATTTTTTTCATTAATAAGAGATAATTCTTTTACATAAATTTTTGTTGGTCTAATTAATTCGTCTTTGAGAAATTTGCTTGTTTTAAAATTTATTTTTTTCTTTCTTAAGAGATATCTCACTAAGGAATAACCGTTAGAGTGAAGTCCATTAGAAGGTACAGCTAAAATAAGATCATTATTTCTAATTTTTTTATTAAGTATTTTTTTTTTTTCAACAAGACCAACAGCAAAACCTGCTATATCAAATTTCCCTTTAGTATAGGTTCCTGGCATTTCAGCAGTTTCGCCACCAACTAATTTGCATCCAGCGATATCACATCCCTTAACAATTCCTCTAACTAAATGTTTTAATTTTTTCAAATTAATTTTGCTAATAGAAATGTAATCTAAGAATAAATAAGGCTTTGCTCCTTGAACGACCAAATCATTTACACACATCGCAACAAGATCTATTCCAATTGTATCAAATTTATTTAAATCATTTGCAATCTCAAGTTTTGTTCCAACTCCATCAGTGCTAGTAACAATGTGAGGGTCTTTTAGTTGTCTAGGTATTGGAGAGATTGCTCCAAAGCCTCCTATATTCTTAAAATCACCACTTTTGCTTGATTTTCTTGCTAGTGAACTTATGAACTTAACAAAACTATCTGCTTTTGGAATATTAACTCCACTCTTACTGTATGTTAATTTATTTGATGCCATATAACAAATTTATGTATTTTTTTAAAAAAAATATATCAAATTGTTTATATATATTTTTCATATTTTTAACCTTTAATTTTATTGAGTTTTCCACAAAGGAAGTGCTTGCTAAAACTTTTGTTGTTTCAAAAATTGAAGTCGAGGAAAAATATAATCTTAGTTTTAATAAACTAAAAGTTATGGATAGAGGCTTTAAAAAAGCATTTCAAGATATCTCTCAAATGATACTTGAAAGAAAAGATCTTGATAAAATTAAAAATACAACAATAAATGATATAAAAAAATTAATCGAAAACTTTTCAATATTGGATGAAAAATTCATAAACCAAAAATATAAAAGTATTATGGAGGTAGAATTTAATAGAAAAAAATTAATTAAATTCTTAGATTCTAAAAATATAACTATTTCATTACCAAAAAAAATTAACGTTTTTTTTATACCAGTTATGATTGATTTAGAAACAAATAATTTTAACTATTTAAATGAAAACATTTTTGTAGAAAATTGGAAAAGTATTGAAAAAAATTATTTTCAAATTTCCTATATTATACCAAATGAGGATGCAGAGGATTATTTAAGTATTAAAAATAACTTAGAAGATATTGAAAATTACAATTTCAAAAAAATATTAAAAAAATATTATTCAGAAAATTTTATAATAATGATAATTTTCAAAAGTAAAAATAATATTAAATTTTATTCAAAAATTAATTTTGATGATAAGTTTGAAATATTAAGTAAAAATTTTAAAGATAAAAATATAGATAATCAAACAGATTTAAATTCAATGATACTTAATATCAAAAATGAATATGAAGATAATTGGAAATCTATTAATAAAATGAGTCCATCTACATCTGTTCCAATCCGATTGTCATTAGAATCAAATAATACAGAAAAATCACTAAAATTAGAAAATGCTTTGGGTAATTTAGATTTTGTAAATAGCTTCAATATTGAAAAGTTTGATAGTAAAATGATTATATATAAAGTTTATTATAGCGGTAGCCCAAAAAGATTTTTAAAAGATATTTTATCTTACGATATTAGTATTGACACATCTTCAAGCAACTGGAAAATAAAATGAGTGAGTTAAATCAATTACTTCTAGACTTTGATTATAAAACTAATTTTAATGAACATGATTTTTATTTATCAAAAAGTAATTCTAACGCATTTAATTTGATTAATAGATGGCCTGATTGGAATAAAAAAATATTAAATATATCAGGTGAAAAATTCTCTGGTAAAAGTCACCTAGCAAACATCTTCAAATTAAAATCTAAAGCATTTATAATTAAGGGAAATGAGATTGATAATTCAATTTTTAAAAGCATTAAATTACATGAAAGTATAATTATTGACGATTTTGAAGAGTGTAACGAGGAAGAAATACTTTATTCAATTTTAAATCTAATTGATCAAGATAGTAAGTATTTGTTGATAAATTCATTAAAACCAATAAATGAAATTAAATACAGACTGCCTGATTTAACTTCAAGATCAAAAAATTGTCTTTACGCTGTAATTGAAAATCCAGATGATGAATTACTATTTGCTATAATATTAAAGAATTTTTCTGATCGCCAGATTAAAATTGAAAAAAAAATTATAAATTTCATAATTAGTAGAATTGATAGATCTTATAGAAAAATTGATGAATTTATATATAAGATTGACGAGTTAAGTTTAAAAAAAAAAAAACCAATAAATTTAAAAACCATAAAAGAGATTTTGTAAATTGAATAAATATAGAACTCATACTTGCGGGGAACTGACCAAGTTAGATAAAGAAAAGGAAATTTCTTTATCTGGCTGGATTAACAAAAAAAGAGATCATGGAAATCTTTTATTTATAGACTTAAGGGATAATTTTGGAATTACTCAATGCGTTATAGACAAAAGTAATGAAATTTTTAAGGAAATTGAAAAACTTTCTTTGGAAACAGTAATTAAAATTACGGGAATGGTTATTGAGAGATCAAATGAAACAATAAATAAAAATATTTCTACTGGCGAAATAGAAGTCAAAATTAATAGTATTGATGTTCTTGGGAAAACTAAAGAATTACCAATGCCAGTTTTTTCAGATCAAGAATATGCTGAGGAAATAAGACTTAGGTATAGATTTTTAGATTTAAGAAGAAAAAAAATACATCAAAATATTATCTTAAGATCAAAAGTAATCTCATTTATTAGAAATGAGATGCAAAAACTTGGTTTTTTAGAATTTCAAACTCCTATTTTAACTTCATCTAGCCCAGAAGGAGCAAGAGATTTTCTTGTTCCAAGTAGATTAAATCCTGGGAAATTTTATGCATTACCACAAGCCCCTCAACAATTTAAGCAACTAATAATGGTTTCTGGGTTCGACAAATATTTTCAAATAGCGCCTTGTTTCAGAGACGAGGACGCCAGAGCAGATAGAAGTCCTGGAGAATTTTATCAATTAGATGTTGAAATGTCTTTTGTTGAACAAGAGGATGTCTTTGGAGTAATTGAAACTTTATTTCTAAAATTGTTTAAAACATTCAGTAATAAAAAAATTCTTCATGAAAAGTTTCCAAGAATTACCTATGAAGATGCAATGCTTAAATATGGGTCAGATAAACCAGACTTAAGAAATCCTTTAGAAATTTCAGATTTAACAATTATTTTTGATAGAGAAGATGTGAAATTTGATATTTTTAAAAAATTAGTGAAAAGTGGCTCACTAGTTAGAGCCTTAGTTACCAAAAATACAAAGGATAAACCTAGAAGTTTCTTTGATAGTATTGATAGATGGGCAAAAGAGCAAGGTTCATCTGGTCTAGCTTATTTTACATTAGAAAAAGATGATAAAATTAATGCCAAAGGACCAATTGGAAAATTTTTTTCAGAGAGTGCATTATTAGAAATCATGAAACTAACAAATGCGAATATAGGTGATACGGTATTTCTTTCTTGCGGAAAGAAAAATGATGTAGAGAAAATATTAAGTGTTGCAAGAAATAAAATAGCTGAAGATCTAAATTTAATTGATAATGAAATATTCTCATTTTGTTGGATTATTGACTATCCAATGTATGAAATTGATGAAACTACTAAAAAAATAAAATTTAGTCATAATCCATTCTCAATGCCTCAAGGTGAAATAAATAAATTAGACTTATCTAATCCTTTAAATATTAAAGCCTATCAATATGATATTGTCTGTAATGGAATTGAGTTATCATCTGGTGCTATTAGAAACCATGTTCCTGAATTAATGTATAAATTATTTGAAATTGCAGGGTATTCAAAAAATGATGTTAATAGTAAATTTAGTGGAATGATAAATGCCTTGAGTTATGGGGCACCACCCCATGGAGGAATAGCTCCAGGAATTGATAGAATTGTTATGCTTTTGGCAAATGAAAAAAACATAAGAGAAGTTACCATGTTTCCAATGAACCAAAATGCACAAGATTTGATGATGAATGCACCATCTGAAATTTCAGATGATCAACTAAAAGAGTTAAATTTAAATATTAAAAAGAAAAAATAATTATTTCTTTCCTTTCAGATTTATTTTTATATCTGACAGATCTACTAATTTCTTTTTGTAATTACTTCTAACAAAACCTTTACTTGTAATGTCTTTAACTAATTTTAAGAACTTAGTTTTATCCTCGCTGTTTTCATCTGTTACAGCTTCATCCAGGTTTTCAGATCCCCCGATAGATGGAGTGTGGGCAAGATCTTCTCTGTTTAGATATGATATTGCTAGTTCTCGAAATATATAATCAAGAATTGATGTTGCACTTAATATTCTATCGTTTCCAAACACTTTTCCTGAAGGTTCAAATTTGGTATCCACAAAAGCATTTACAAACTCATCCAAAGGAACTCCGTATTGCAATCCAAGTGAAACAGCTATGGCAAAGTTATTCATTGTTGCTTTTACTAGTTCACCTTCTTTACTTGTATCAATAAATATTTCCCCTATTTTACCATCTTCATACTCACCAGTATGTAGGTATACTTTGTGATCTCCAATCGATGCCTTTTGGATATATCCTTTTCTTCTGTCTGGCATACTAAATCTTCTACCATTGGTATCTTTGATATTTTTAGTCAACATTTCTTGGTTAATCTTAAGATTATTTTTTTGCTCAGGCTGAGGAGGTTCTTTTTCAACAATATTTATCTTGTTTTGATCAATTTTATCTAAATTTTTAGTTTTTCTATTATCTAGTTTTACATCTAATATTTCAAATTTACCGTCATCGCTTTTCTCTAAATTTTGTATATTTTTCTCATCAATATTGTCGAGATAATGACTAACTTTAAAACTGCACGTGTAGTAGGTTTCTACTAAATATTTTGCCATTTAATTTCCTTATTTATTTATAAAATTGAATCTTAAAGATATAATATATATAGAAATTTAAAATTTTAGTCTAATTTAATTTTTACAATTTTAAATTGAAAAAAAATAAACTTTTATGTTGACAGTATTAAAACAAATTTTTACCTGGTGGAATCAACAGACGTTTGGAACAAGATTGCAAATATTTTTTTCAGGAAAACTAGTTGGGGAAGATAAAAATGGAAATAAATATTATGAAAGTAAATCAGGAAGAAGATGGGTGATTTATAATGGTGAAGTTGAAGCATCAAAAATACCCAATGAATGGTATTCATGGATGCATTACATGAATAATAAAATAGAAAATGATCATAATTTAAAAAAATATAATTGGCAGAAAGAACATTTACCCAACCAAACAGGATCAGAAAATTCTTATCATCCAAAAAAATATAATAATGCTATTAAAAAAAAATATAAAAGCTGGAAAAGTTAAATTATTATTATTAACAGTTTTTAGTCTCTTTATAATAAATAATTTACTCGCTGAAACTCTCCAAAAAAGTGAGACAATCGCAGAACTTAGTGTTCTTGATAAAGTAAGTTCGAAAAATACCAATATTAAAATACAAGTAGGTGAAGAATTTTCATTTCAAAATCTAAGTATAAAAGTATTAAAATGTTATAATTCAAAATTTGATGATGACCCAGAAGTTACAGCTTTTATGCAGGTAAAAGATATTTCAATGAATAATAATGATAAAGTATTTGTTTTTAATGATTGGACCTTCGCATCAAGTCCATCAATAAGACCATTTGATCATCCAGTTTATGATGTTTGGTTAAAAAAATGTTATAGTTAGATAACTTTTTCTTTATCCAACCAGCTTACATTGAAGTCAGATGATATAAATTTTTTGTTATTGAGTAATATTTTATGTAATTCTATTGTAGTTGTTATTCCATCTATCACAAATTCATCAAGAGACCTTAACATTCTTTGAATTGCTTCTTCTCTATTTCTTCCATGTGTTATTACTTTGCATACCATACTATCATAATAAGGAGTTATTTTATATCCTTGGTATATAGATCCATCGACTCTTGTTCTAAAGCCAGATGGTTGATGACACATACCTATCTTACCTGGTGAGGGTTGAAAATTATTACTTGGATCCTCTGCATTAATTCTGCATTCTATAGCATGGCCTCTAGGGTTTATATCACTTTGTTTCAAAGCGGTATCCCCAGAGAAAGCTATCCAAATTTGCTCTTTTATTATGTCAATTCCAGTAACCATTTCAGTCACTGGATGCTCAACTTGCACTCTGGTATTCATTTCCAAAAAATAGAATTTCCCTTCCTCATATATAAATTCAACTGTTCCAGCCCCTTCATATCCTATTTTGCTGACCATACTTACTGTTTTATCAAATAGATCTTTTCTAATAGAATTATTTAAAACTGGACTAGGAGTTTCCTCTATAAGCTTTTGATGTCTTCTTTGCACAGAACAGTCTCTTTCATGCAAATGTACTGTTCTATTTTTACCTGATAGTACTTGCACTTCTATGTGTCGTGGGTTTTGAAAAAATTTTTCAATATAAACTTCATCATTTCCAAAAAATTTTTTAGCCTCTTGTTTTGCTGTTAAAAAAAGATTCTCAAACTCTTCTAATTTATTAACAATTTTCATTCCTTTTCCACCTCCTCCTCCAGCTGCCTTAATTAAAACTGGAAAACCTATATTTTCAGATATTTTTTTGGCATCATTAATATTTTTTATACCACCTTCAGAGCCTTCTATTACTGGAAGCCCATATTTTTTAGCTACTTTTTTTGCTTCAATTTTATCTCCCATCATTTTTATTAAGTTAGATGAAGGACCTATAAATTTTATTTCATTTTCTTCTAATATTTTTGCAAACTCAAAATTTTCTGATAAAAAACCATATCCAGGATGTACGGCTTCAGCGCCTGTGAGTTCAATGGCAGACATTATTGCAGGAATATTTAAATAACTAAATGTTGGTTGATGTGGACCTACGCAAATACTTTCATCAGCCAATCTCACGTGCATGCTATCCCTATCCACATCTGAATGAATAGCCACTGTTGCAATACCCCATTCTTTACAGGCTCTAATAATACGCACAGCTATTTCTCCTCTATTAGCTATGAGTATTTTTTTAAACATTAATTTAATCTATGGTTGCAATAGTCTGACCAAACTCAACAGGTTGGCCATCTTCAACATTAATTTTTTTTACAACTCCATCTAGCGGGCTTGGGATATGATTCATAGTTTTCATTGCTTCAACAATCATAACTGTATCACCTTTTTTAATTTTTTTACCTACCTCAATAAATTTTTTACCACCTGGTTCTGGTGCAAGATAAGCAGTGCCAATTATAGGTGATGTAATTTTTTTCAACTCATCAGTTGAACCTTCTTCTTTTATGATTTTTCTTTCATTAACAGGTTCTAATGTTTCTATATTGTTTAGGTTTCTAGATTTTGTAACTTTTACCTTAAGGTCTTTTTCAGAATACTCTATTTCTGTAAGATTAAACTCCTCTAAATAATCATTTAGTTCTTTAATAATATTTTTATTAATTTTCATTTTTTAAGATTTCATGCATTGAGTTTATGGCTAAAATATAGCCATTTATACCCAATCCACATATTATTCCTGTAACAACTGCACTAATAAGAGATTTGTGTCTAAACTCCTCTCTTTTATAAATATTAGATATATGAAGTTCGATGATAGGTTTTTTGAAAATACTTAAAGCATCTCTTATAGCAACTGATGTATGACTATATCCAGCTGCATTTATTATGATTCCATCATGTGTTTTTCGAGCATCTTGAATTATATTTACAATATCTCCTTCAATATTTGATTGTTTGATCTCTAAATCAATTTTTAAATCTTTTGCCCTATTTAGACAAATTTCCTCTAGGTGTTTATGGCTTTTGCTACCATATTGGGTTTGTTCTCTTTCACCTAATAGATTAAGATTAGGTCCATTAATTATTATTAATTTACTCATTAAAACTTTATATTATATGAATAAAATAAATAAAATAAAAATAGTAGTCAACGGCAGGCTTTTAACTGTAAATATAAAATTTTCTTTAAAAAATCTTATCGAAAAGTTAAAAACACCAATTAATAAAGTAGCAATAGAATTGAATGAAGAAATAGTTGATAAAAAAAAACTAAATAAAATTTTTTTAAAAAATAAAGACAAAATAGAAATTGTACATTTTATAGGTGGTGGGTAATGAAATCAGATATTTTAAAAATTGCAAATAAGAAATTTAAATCTAGACTTATAGTTGGTACTGGAAAGTACAAAAATATGAAAGAATGTGCTGAAGCAATTAAAATTTCAGGTGCTGAAATTGTTACAGTTGCAGTAAGAAGAGTTAACATATCAGATAGTTCTAAACCTTTGCTTATGGATTATATTGATCCAAAAAAAATAATGTACTTACCCAATACAGCAGGGTGTTTTACTTCAAAGGACGCTCTTAGAACATTAAGACTTGCAAGAGAAATTGGAGGATGGAAAATAGTTAAATTAGAAGTTTTAGGAGACAAAGAAAATTTATTCCCAGATATGATTGAAACTCTTAAGTCTACAGAAGTTTTAACAAAAGAAGGCTTTAAGGTAATGGTTTATTGCAATGATGATCCACTTATGTGTAAGAGATTAGAAAATAGTGGAGCTTCAGCCATTATGCCATTAGCAGCCCCAATCGGATCAGGTCTAGGAATTCAAAATAAAACAAATATAAAAATTTTAAGACATCAAATAAAAGTCCCTTTGATAATTGATGCAGGTATAGGTAAGGCCTCAGATGCAGTTGAGGCTATGGAAATGGGATGTGATGCAGTATTAATTAATACAGCGATTGCAAAAGCCAGAAACCCTTTTCAAATGGCTGAGTCTATGAAATATGCAGTTTTATCAGGAAGAAAATCTTTTCTTTCAGGAAGTATAACACCTAGTCTTCGAGGATCACCTTCATCTCCAAAACAGGGACTAATTTAATTTCTTTTTAATAAAATTTTTTCTCTTTTTAAATTTTTTTCTTTTAAAATTTGGTTTTTTTTCTTTCTTTAATTCTTTACTTTTATCTATCGTTTCTCCCACAATTTTATTCAAAGTTTCAATTTTTTCAATTTTCTCTAATACTTTAGATAGTTTTGATTTAAATTCTATTTTGTATTCTTGCACACCTAGTCCATCGCCAACATTGAGGTCAATCTTGATCTTATTCTTTTTTTTAAAATAATTTAGATCCTCAGAAAAATAATTTTCTATAAAATTAAGTATTTTTTCATTAACATTGACTTCTACTACTTTAGCATTTGTTTCGAATGTCTTAATTTCAATTAATTTAATTACCTTTAAAGCTAAAGTTTCGTTAGTTAATTTAATTGACCATTTAATATTACTTTCCCTTAATCTTTGTCTCGACATTTCAAGTAATCCAAAATTACTTATTCTTCCTATTTGAATTCTTGCTCTATCGTTTCTACATCTCTCTTTTAATTTTCTTTCAACTTGTTTACGATTATTAAAGCTAAGCATATCTATGAAATCTATTATTATCAGGCCAGATAAATCTCTAATTTTTATTTGTCTAGCTATTTCCTCAGCTGCTTCAAGATTAGTATCCAGAGCTGTACTTTCTACATTTTTCTGCTTAATTGATTTACCTGAATTAATATCTATAGATACTAGTGCTTCTGTTGGATTTATTACAAGATAGCCTCCGGAGCTAAGCTTTACCTCTGATTTAAATATTTCAAAAAGTTTTTTTTCTATATTTTCTTTGAAAAATAGTGGAATTTTTTCTCTAAATTTTTTTACTTTTTTAATTTGCTTGGGCATCATAAGTTTCATATAATTTTTTGCTTTTTGATATCCTTCGTTACCTTCTACTATAATATTTTGAGTTTCATCATCATACATATCTCTTATACTTCTTTTTATAATATCACTTTCTTGGTGAATTAAAGAAGGAGCTATAGAATTTAATGCGTTATTTTTTATTGAGTTCCAGACAGTAATTAAATTTTTAAGATCACCATCTATTTCATTTTTAGTTTTATTTGAACCAGCTGTTCTAACTATAATACCCATCTCTTTAGGAATTTCTATTTCGTTTAAAATTTTTCTTATTTTTTTTCTATCACCTGGATTGAATATTTTTCTTGAAATGCCACCTCCTTTAGCTGTATTAGGCATTAAAACTATATATTTTCCTGCAATACTTATAAAAGTGCTAAGAGCAGCTCCTTTGAAGCCTCTTTCATCTTTAAGCACTTGAACCAATATTACTTGGTTTGGCTTAATAACTTCTTGAATTTTATACCTTTTAGATGGAAATTTTTTTTCATTTTTTAATTTATCTTTATTTTCATCTTCTAATTTTTCGACTGGATCACTTAATTTAATTTCATTATTTCCCTCTAAAATTTGATTTTCGTTATTTTCACTTTCTTTAGATAATTCTTCTCTTACTTTTTCTTCCTCTTCTTTTATTTTCTCCAAGTCTGTTTGTGGAAGCTGGTAATAATCAGATTGAATATCATTAAATGATAAAAAACCATGTCTCTCTCTTCCAAAATCAACAAAGGCTGCTTGCAAAGATGGTTCTATTCTACTTACTTTTCCGAGATAAATGTTATTTTTTATTAAAGTGTTATTTACACTCTCATATTCGTAATCTTCGATATGATTATCATTTTTGAGAACAACTCTTGTTTCATTTGGATGCGATGCATCGATGTATAAATTTTTGGACATAAATTTTGATTATTTTTCATTTGTTTATTTTTAAATTCGGTGCCTTAACTTTAACAAATTCAATCAATAATTTAAACTAAAATGAGCACATTTATAAAAAAATTTCTTATTACTGTAATTTTATTTTCTCTAGTGGGTTTTATAGCAATCTTTGCAGTCCTGTGGTCTTATTCAAATAAATTACCAGATTATAAGTTCTTAAAAAATTATAAGCCTCCAGTTTCAAGCAAAGTATATTCTGGAAATGGAGTATTAATTAGTGATTTCTCTTCAGAAAAAAGAATATTTGTTCCATTTAATGCTATACCAAAAAAAATAATTCATTCTTTTCTATCCTCTGAAGATAAGAATTTTTTCAGACATCCAGGCGTAGATGCAAAAGGGGTATTAAGAGCAATTAAAAATAACATTTTCAATTTGATAAAATCAAACAGACTAGAAGGAGCATCTACCATTACTCAACAGGTAGCCAAAAATTTTCTTTTATCTAACGAGGTTAGTTTAGATAGAAAGATAAAAGAAGCTATTCTAGCTTTTAGGATCGAAAGAGCATTATCAAAAGAGAGAATTTTAGAACTTTATTTAAATCAGATTTATTTAGGTGAAGGATCATATGGTATAGCATCAGCTAGCCTTAGATATTTTGATAAACCAATTGGTGAATTAGATTATTCGGAGTCTGCTTTGTTAGCCGCTTTACCTAAAGCACCAAGTAAATATAACCCATACAGAAATAAAGAATTGGCAACTTATAGAAGAAATTTAGTCATAAAAAATCTTTATGAGAATAATTATATTTCTAAACAAAAGTACAATGAATTAGTCATCTCAAAAATTATTTTAAAAAAAAGAAGACGAATATATTTAGAAGATACAAGATATTTTGTTGAAGATATAAGAAAAAAAATAATCAAGACTTATGGGTATGATAAAGTTCATAAACAGGGATTTAATATCAAAAGCCCAATTAATTTAAAACTTCAAAATTTAGCCTCAGTATCGTTAAGAAAAGGGCTTTTAGAATATGATAAGAGAAAGGGTTGGCGCGGTCCACTAGACAATGTAAAGAATAAAGATTGGAATAAAAATTTAGATAAATTTAATCTCGAAAAAACTATTGGTTGGCAAATAGCTATTGTAAAAAGAATAGATAAATTTGAGACTGTAATTCAAACATCAAATAATGAAAATGGCATTATAAACTATGAAGATATTAACTGGACAAGAAAAAATTTTGACCAAATTTTTAAAATAAATGATTTAATTTATGTAAAAAAAATTTCTGATGGATTATATAGTTTAAGACAATTACCAAACGTTAATGGTGGGATTGTTGTTATGGATCCTTACAGTGGTAGAGTCTTGGCAATGTCAGGAGGTTTCAGTTTTAAAAAAAGTGAATTTAATAGAGTGTCACAAGCAAAGAGGCAGCCTGGATCTGCTTTTAAACCTTTTATATATGCTTTAGCATTAGAAAATAATTATACTCCATCTTCTCTAATTCTGGATGCGCCAATCGTTCTCGATCAAGGAGAGGATCTTAAAATGTGGAAACCTGAAAATTATGGTAAAAAATTTTATGGTCTTTCTACATTAAGGACTGGGGTCGAGAAATCGAGAAACTTAATGACTGTAAGGATTTCACAGGACCTTGGAATTGACAAGATTATAAACTTTTCAAAAAAACTTAATATTTATGATAATCCTGATGAACTATTATCTGTTTCATTAGGGTCAGCAGAAACGACGTTGTTGAATATTACGAGTGCTTACTGTTCTTTTGTAAATGGTGGAAAATTAGTTACACCAATAATAATTGACAGAATTCAGGATAGTGAGGGTACTACAATTTTTAATAACGAAAAAAGGTTATGTGAAAATTGTGATAAAATTTCATTTGAAGGTAATAGTATACCAATAATAAAAAGTGATTTTAAGCAGATCTTTTCTCCACAAACAGCATATCAAATGACCTCTATATTAGAAGGGGCAATACAAAGAGGTACTGGAAAAAGGTTACGTGATTTAAATATACAACTAGCTGGAAAAACAGGGACAACTAATAATAACACTGATACATGGTTCATTGGTTTCACATCTAATTTAGTGGTGGGTGTTTATGTTGGGCATGACAATCCAAAAAGATTGGGAAAATATGAAACTGGTTCTAAAACAGCCTTACCAATATTTAAAGAATTCATAAAACATGCAGTAAATAATTATGAGGCAAGACCTTTCAAAATTGCTAAAGGAATTAAGATGATGGTAATTGATGCCGAGACTGGAAAAAAAGCAGATTTTGGCTCAAAAAAAACCATTATTGAGTCCTATAAGAAAGAAAAAATTGAAAATCAGTTAATTATTAGTAATGATAAATATAATTCTGGTATGTTAAGAAAAAATATTTTAAAGTTTTATTAATGGAGCAAGAAATCGAAAAATTTAGATCAGAAGTAATAAAAATAAATCAAAGAATTAAGGAGTTTCTTTGAAACACAAAATATTGAGTCAAAAAGAAATAAACTTAATAGCATTGTAGAAGACCCAAAATTTTGGGATGATAGAAAACAAGCTGAAAAAGTATTAAAAGAAAAGAAAGGTTATGATAATTTATTAAATTCTCACAAACAGTCTGAGAATGAAATTAATGAATTATACGATATTTTTAAGTTAGCAAACGATGAAAATGACAAACAACTTATTCAAGAGTCCCTTGATAAATTTGCTAATTTAAAAAAAGAATTTAAAAACTTAGAAATTAAATGTTTCCTTTCTAATGAAAATGATAGGTTAGATAGTTATCTTGAATTTCATGCAGGAGCTGGTGGCACAGAAAGTCAAGATTGGGCTGAAATGCTAAGAAGAATGTATATGAAATGGGCAGCTAATCGAGGTCACAATGTAGAATTAATTAGTGAACATAAAGGAGATGAGGCAGGAGTAAAGTCCTCAGTAATAAAAATTTCTGGGGAATATATATATGGTTTTCTAAAATCAGAATCTGGAATCCATCGTTTAGTAAGAATATCCCCTTTTGACTCAGGAGCTAGAAGACATACTAGTTTTGCAAGTGTTTGGGTTTATCCAGTTATTAATGAGGATATAGATGTTGAGGTATTAGACAAAGATTTAAGAATAGATACTTACAGATCAAGCGGTGCAGGAGGACAACATGTTAACACAACTGATAGCGCCGTGAGAATTACGCACCTTCCAAGTAAAATTGTTGTTCAATGTCAAAATGAAAGATCTCAACATAAGAATAAGGAGACTTGTATGAATATGCTTAAAGCAAGACTATATGAACATGAAATTCAAAAAAGAAAAAAAGAAAACGATAATATTGAGAGCACTAAATCAGAAATTGGTTGGGGCCATCAAATTAGATCTTATGTTTTACACCCTTATAGAATGGTTAAAGATAATAGAACACACTATGAGAACTCAAATCCTGACAAAGTTTTGGATGGTGAAATTGATGATTTTTTAGAAAATTCTTTATATAATATTAATGCGTAAATTAATATTAATTACTACCTCGGTAATTTTAACAATTTTATTAATTTCAATAATATATTTGAGTGTTTATGGAATAAAAACTGATAATTTTAATACTTTCATTAACAATAAAGTTAAAGAATATAATTCTAACTTAACTCTTAAACTTGATGATGTATTCATTAAGTTAAATCTCACTCAAGCTTCATTAAATATAAATACAGAAAATGCAATTTTGCTTGCTGACCAAAATTCTTTAAAAATTTTAAACATAGATATTAGTTTAAATGCTCTAAATTTTATTAAAAATGAAAACACAATTAAAAATATAAAAATAGAAACTTCAGAAAATTCTCTAAATGATATTACTATCTTATCTAATTCAATAGATTACGATTTATCTAGATTTATATTTTATAGCCAGATTAAAAAAGGACAGATTAAATTTAAATTAGATATTGAATTTGATTCAATTGAAGAAAAAATTAATTCTTATAAAATTTCTGGAAATGTTAGAGATGCAAAGTTTAATCTAGTTGGCAATAGTAGTCTTGACAAAATTAATTTTAATTTTAATGCAAAAGATAAACTAATAAAAATTTCTAACTTAAATTTTACATATCGAGATTTGAATTTGTTATCAAAAAGTATTGAAATTAAAAATGAAGAACCAGACTCATACCATATCATTGGGGATATTGAAAATGATAAAGCACTGATCAATCCAAATATAATATTTAATTTGGTTAATATAAAACAAGATTTTTTATCTAAAGAAGATATTCCACTCAAAAGTAAAAACCTTTTCTCATTTAATCTTAAAAAATACAAACTAAAAAATTTAAAAATTAATTCTGTAATAAATTTTGATGAAGTCTATTTTAGTAACGAGTTTCAAAATTTAATTTTTCTAAAGGAAGGTACAATTAATTCTAAGTATGAAAATAATGAATTTAATGCAGATTTAGTCTCAAATTTTGCTTTTTCTGATAACTTGAAATCAAATAATAATTATAAAAATAATAGTTTAGAAATAAATATAAAAGGTAAAAAAAATCAAAATATCAAGATAAATGGGAAGATTAGGAATAAAAAAACATTTGTAGATCCTAAATTTTTTTTAAATCTCTTTAAATTAAACCCTAATCTACTATCTGAAGGAAATTTAAACATCGAAACAGATAGTAAATTCAAATTTGAAGTTAAAAATAATAAATTAATAAATTACTTTATAACCTCAACAATTGATTTAGATAAATTACAACTTAACAAAAAAATCCAAGATATTTTATATTTAAATAATATTAAAACAAAATTAACTTTTGGAGACAAGTTATTAAAATTAGACTTAAAAAGTAATTATTTATTGTTGGATGAGAAGAATAGTGAGTCAGATCATAATATTATTAATTTTAAATTAAATATGAGTGATCCTAAAATTTCTGATGTGGAAATCCTTTTAAAAGGTAAAAATAATAAGATAAATACAAAGAAGTTAAAAAAATATTTTTATTTTCAAAATGACTTCGTAAGAGATCAAAACATAAAACTAGACACCAATTCTTTAATTAATTTTTCTATTGATGACAAATTAAATATAAAAAAGTTTGCTATAAGATCTGATTTAAATTTAGACAATTTAAATATTGATTACAAATCAAATCTTGTAAAAAAATATTTAGAAAATTATGAAAATAAAATAGTTATTAAGAAACCAAACATATTATTAGATTATTCAAATGATATAATTAATTTAAAATTAGATGGAAAATATTCGTTAAAAAATCAAACAGATAATTTTTTTGTTAAATTTAAAGGTAATAAAAATAACTATGAATTGTATTCTCTTTTGGATTTAGATAATAGCACTTTGAATATTGCTGATGTTAATTACCATAAGAAAGATAATGTAATTTCCAAGCTAGAAATTTTAATAAAAAAATCAAAAAATACCTTCAACTTTGAAAAAATAAACTTTACTGAAAATAAAAACTTTATTTCATTTAAAAATCTAAATATCTCTAATAATTTTAAAATAAAGAGTGTAGATGAAATTGATGTAAATTTTTTAAACAATAAAAAAGTTTTAAATAACTTTAAAATTAAAAAAAAATCTGATAATTATGATTTAACTGGATACCAATTTGATGGAGAAGAATTACTTGAAACATTATTGAAGAGTAATAAAAAAAATAAATTTTTCAGATTGTTTGATAATATTGATACTTCAGTAATATTAAATCTTAATAAAATATATTTAGAAAAAAATTCATATCTTCAAAAAATTAATGGAGAGTTTGATATAAAGGATAACAAGTTATTTTTAGCAAAAATTGATGCTTTTCTAGAAAACAAAAAAAAATTCTCTTATTTTTTCAGAACAACTATTAAAAATGAAAAAATTACAAACATATTAATTGAAGAGCCAAAGCCATTTGTAAATAACTATAAGTTTATTAAAGGTTTTGAAGAAGGTGAATTAAAATTAAATTCAATCAAAATTGAAAATAACTCAAGATCAAACCTCAAAATTACTAATTTTAAAGTTAAAGAAGTTCCAGTATTGGCAAAAATACTTACACTTGCATCTTTGCAGGGTATTGCAGATCTTTTAACTGGGGAAGGAATAAGATTTGATGAATTTGAAATGGATTTTAAGTCAAAAAATAATTTGACAGAAATTGATGAGATGTATGCAATTGGTCCTGCCATTTCAATAATGATGGAGGGTTACATTGAAAAAGATAGATTAGCAAGTTTAAGAGGAACTTTAGTACCAGCAACAACAGTAAATAAATCAATAGCTAAAATTCCTTTGTTAGGAAAAATACTAGTAGGTAGCAAAACCGGTGAAGGCGTATTTGGTGTTAGCTTTAAAATAAAGGGACCACCAAATGATTTAAAAAGTACGGTTAATCCAATAAAAACTTTAACTCCAAGATTTATAACCAGGACTCTTGAAAAATTAAAAGGTGACTAATTTGTAATTTTAAAGTGTTTTTTCTTTCCTATAGATAATTTTATATATCCTTTGTCTGAAAATAAACTATTTTCAATAATATATTTTTCATCATGTATATTTTTATTATTTATTTTGATTGCATTTGACTTGATCAATCTTCTTATTTCAGATTTCGAAATATCTTTATTGACAAATGAAATTAACTCAACAATATTTTTTGATAGAATGTCATTAGTAACTTTTATCCCAGGAAGATTCTCACCAGTTGAATTTTCTTTAAAAGTATTTTTTGCAAGATTTCCGGATTTTTTTGCTTCTTTTTCTCCATGTAACATTGCCGTTGCATTATTCGCTAGTAAAATTTTCAATTCATTAATATCTTTGTGTTTTTCGTTTTCTATTTCATCTAAAGACAAATCAGTAAACATTCTTAAAAACTTTAATACATCTCGATCATCTGTGTTTCTCCAAAACTGCCAATAATTATATGGGGATAGCATCTCCTTATTAAGCCATACTGCACCTTTTTCAGTTTTACCCATTTTAGTACCTGATGCTAAAGTTATAAGTGGTGTAGTTAAACCATAAACATGGTTTCCAGATTCTCTTTTTATTAGTTCAACTCCATTTACTATATTACCCCATTGATCTGATCCACCAATTTGAAGATCACATTTATTAGACCTATTAAGTTCATAAAAATCATATGCCTGTAAAATCATGTAGTTAAATTCCATGTAACTTAATGATTGTTCTCTCTCTAGTCTTAATTTTACACTATCAAATGATAACATTTTGTTTATTGTAAAATGTTTACCTATGTCTCTTAAAAAATTTATATATTTAAGTTTACTTAACCATTTATAGTTATTAACAAAAATTGGTTTTAATTTTGGATTATTTGTTTTAAGAAAAATTTTAAAAACTTTTTTTATATTATTAATATTTTTCTCTATCTGTTTCTCAGATAGTATTTTTCTGGTTTCTTCCTTTCCAGATGGATCTCCAATTCTTGTCGTTCCTCCACCTAGAAGAACAATCGGTCTATGCCCATGTTTCTGCAAAAGTCGAAGGCACATTATTTGTAATAAACTACCAACGTGTAGACTAGGAGCTGTGCTATCAAATCCAATATATGCATTGATACTTTCTTTGTTTAATAAATCTGATAATTCAAATTCATTGGTGCATTGATAAAAGTATCCTCTATCTTTAAATTCTTTTAAAAAATTATTCATAGGTCTATAAGCTTACAATATACATATTTTAATAAAAAAAAATAAGAATGGAAAAAAACTTATCTGCACTTGGCTTTATGAGCGGAACATCTGGTGATGGTGTTGATACTTCAGTTATAAGTTCCAATGGTAAAGACATTACCAATATCACGTATAATAGATTTGATCCTTATCCAACAAGCCTTTCAAATAAAATTTATAGAGTGAGAGAAAATATTTCAGAAATGCAAGACCTACTTAAATATGCATCTGATATTGAGGAATTAGAAATACAAATTACTAATTTTCATGCAGATATAGCAAATAAAGTATCTTCAGAAATCAATTTTGATTTGATAGGTTTTCATGGTCATACAATTTATCATAACCCAGAGCAAAAAATTTCCAAACAAATCGGGCTTGGTGTTGATTTATCAAAAATAACAAAAAAAACTGTTGTATATAATTTTAGACATCAGGATATTAAAAATGGGGGTGAAGGAGCGCCCTTAACACCAATTTATCACCTAGCTCTTATAAAAAAGTTATTCAATGAAAACAAAGTGAAAATTCCAATTTCAATTTTAAATATTGGTGGTATTGCCAATATTACTGATATTGACAAAGATTTTAAAATTACAAGCAGGGATATAGGTCCAGGAAATTGTTTAATTGATATGTGGGTAAGAAAAAATTCAGATAAATTATTTGATGAGAACGGAAATTTAGCAGATAAAGGAAAAACAGATAAATTTATTTTTAATCAATATCTTGATAACTTTTATTATAGTAAAATCAAATCTAAGAGATCACTAGATACAAATGATTTTGACATTTCATTTGCAAAAGGTTTATCTTTAGAAAGTGGAACAGCAACAATTACTGATTTAACATCTGAAATATTGTCAAAAAAAATTGGAAATAATGATATTTATATTTGTGGAGGTGGAAGGAAAAATAAATCTTTAATTAACTCATTAAAAAGAAAAATTAATAATAAAATTTTATTTATTGATGATTTAAATGTTGATGGTGATTATATTGAATCCCAAGCATTTGCTTTTCTTGCAATTAGATCTTATCTGGGTTTACCTATTTCATTTCCGTCTACTACTAATTGCAAAGAACCTTCAATTGGAGGCACTATAATTAAAAATGCTTAATTAATATAAAGCAGTTTCTTTTTTTATATAATTATTTAAAGATTTTATTAAAGCTAAATCAGTTTTAGAAAAAAAATGATTTGCATCAGCAATAGACTCAAATTCAACTTTAATACCTTTTTGTTCACTAAGTCTTCTATCCAATTCATTTAAATGTTCTATAGGAACTAGTTCATCTTTTTTTCCGTAAATCATTGTACCAGATGTGGGACAAGGGGATAAAAAAGAAAAATCATAAACATTTGGTTGAGGTGAGACAACGATAAACCTATTTATTTCTGGTCTTCTCATAAGTAATTGCATTGCAATTAACGACCCAAAAGAGAAACCCGAAATCCAACATTGCGAATTGTCAAAATTTTCACGTTCTAACCAATCTAAAGCAGCAGCGGCATCTGCAAGTTCTCCTTGTCCATTATCAAACTCACCATCGCTTTTACCAACTCCTCTAAAATTTACTCTACAAACTGAAAAATCATTATCAACAAAAGTTTGAAATATATCAACAACAACTTTGTTATTCATCGTCCCACCATACTGTGGATGAGGATGTAAAACTAAAGCAATTGGAGATGTATTTTTTTTACTTTTAAAATATTTAGCTTCTAGTCTTCCTACAGGACCAGGTATAAATATTTCTACAATTTTGTTATCTACTGATGCCATTGATTATTAATCTCAAAAAAAAATAAGGTTTTTTCTATCAAAATTGAGTGACAAAATGCAAGTTTTAAAATTCTTATTAATCTTGACTAAAATAGTCGGGTATATATAAGACGCGTGTATTGCGGAAAATATGAAATTATCAAGTAAAGGCAGATACGCTGTTATGGCTTTGGCTGATCTGGCTAAATTTAATTTAAATGAGCCAGTATCGTTAAGAGACATCTCTTTAAGACAAGGGATATCTCTTGTTTACTTAGAACAATTATTTTCAAAGTTAAAAAAAAACAAAATTGTTACTAGTGTTAGAGGAAATAAAGGTGGCTATGTCTTATCAAAGCAAGCCTCAGAAATTAAAATTTCAGAGGTATTTATTGCCGTAGATGAAAAAATAAAAACAGTTGGTTGTGAGAAATACTCGGATAACGGATGTAATGGCAAGTCTTCAAAATGCATCACTCATGATTTATGGGATGAACTAGAGGATTATATAAATAATTTTTTCCAGCAAAAAACTTTAAATGATTTAATTAATAAGAAAACGTTAAATGGATAACAGACAAAAAGAAATAGATAATTTAAAAGATTATAAATACGGTTTTACAACTGATATTGAAAATACAAGAGCTCCCAAAGGTTTAAATGAGGATGTAATTAGATTTATCTCTAAAATTAAAAAAGAACCACAGTGGATGCTTGATTTTAGATTAAAAGCATTTCAAAGATTTAAACAGCTAAAAGAACCAGATTGGCAAAAACCAAAATATCCAAAAATTGATTATCAAGATCTATATTACTATTCGGCACCTAAAAGTATGAAAGATAAACCAAAAAATTTAGATGACTTAGACCCTAAACTTTTGGAAACTTATAAAAAATTAGGTATTCCACTTCAAGAACAGAAAAGACTTAATGGTATAGCAGTTGATGCAGTGTTCGACTCTGTATCAGTTGCAACCACATTCAGAGAAGAGCTGACAAAGCAAGGAATTATTTTTTGCCCGATATCAGAAGCAATACAAAATCATCCTGAATTAGTTAAAAAATATTTAGGTTCAGTGATTCCAGTCACTGACCATTTCTTTGCAACTCTAAACTCTGCAGTTTTTACTGATGGCTCGTTTGCATATATACCTCAAGGTGTGCGATGCCCAATGGAGCTTTCAACATACTTTAGAATTAACGCATCTAATACAGGGCAATTTGAAAGAACATTAATTGTTGCTGATAAAGGAAGTTATGTAAGTTATTTAGAAGGCTGTACTGCTCCAATGCGAGATGAAAATCAGTTACATGCTGCAAATGTTGAATTAGTTGCTTTAGATGATGCAGAAATAAAATATTCTACAGTTCAGAATTGGTACCCTGGTGATAAAGATGGAAAAGGTGGAATTTATAATTTTGTTACAAAACGTGGTTTGTGCAAAGGCAAGAACTCTAAGATTTCTTGGACACAGGTTGAAACTGGTTCTGCAATTACTTGGAAATATCCAAGCTGTATTTTAAAAGGTGATAATTCGGTTGGTGAATTTTACTCTATAGCTATTACTAATAATTATCAAAAAGCTGATACTGGAACCAAAATGATACATTTGGGTAAAAATACTAAAAGTAAAATAATATCAAAAGGTATTAGTGCTGGTCACTCAGATATGACTTATAGAGGTCTAGTCGATATCTCACCAAAAGCCTCAAATTCAAACAATTACACTCAATGTGACTCTTTATTAATGGGTAACAAATGCGGGGCACATACAGTTCCATACATTAAAAATAAAAATTCAGAGTCCAATATTGCTCATGAAGCAACAACATCAAAAATTAGTGAAGAGCAATTACATTACTGTCAACAGAGGGGGTTGAGTGCTGAAGAATCAGTAGGGCTGATCGTAAATGGATTTTGTAAAGAGGTATTGCAACAATTGCCAATGGAATTCGCTGTAGAGGCTCAAAAATTAGTTGGAATTAGTTTAGAAGGTAGTGTCGGCTAATGTTAAAAATAAATAAATTAAATGCAAAAATCGATAGTAAAGAAATTCTAAAAGAATTTTCTTTAAATATAAATCCTGGAGAGGTTCATGCTATTATGGGTCCAAATGGATCTGGTAAAAGTACATTATCAAATATCTTATCTGGCAAAAAAGGTTATGAGGTTTCAGGAGAAATACTTTTTGAGGAAAAAGATTTGTTTGAACTTGAAACAGAGGAAAGAGCTCATAAAGGTATTTTTCTTGCCTTTCAATATCCATTAGAAATTCCAGGTGTTAATACAAATATATTTCTGAAGACTTCATTAAATGCAGTGAGGAAAGCAAGAGGTGAAAAGGAGCTTGATGCCATAGAATTTTTAAAATTAGTGAAGGAAAAATCTAAAGAACTAAAATTCGACGAGGAAAAATTAAATAGACAACTCAATGTTGGTTTTTCAGGAGGAGAAAAAAAGAAAAACGAAATTTTGCAAATGTCATTATTAGCTCCTAAATTATCAATTTTAGATGAAACAGACTCGGGTTTAGATATTGATGCTTTGAAAATTGTAGCTGACGGAGTTAATACATTGAGAGATAATAAAAATTCGTTTTTAATAATTACACATTACCAAAGATTGCTTGATTATATAAAACCAGATTTTGTACATGTTTTAATGGACGGAAAAATTGTAAAATCCGGCGGTGCAGAATTAGCTTTGGAACTGGAAAAAAAGGGGTATGAAAATTTTCACTAGATGAAAGAGCAATTACAAAAAGATTTTAATAATACTATTAAAAATTTAACCTTATCTCAAAAAGATATTGAAATAAAAAAATTTTATTTAGATAATTTTATTAACAAAGGTTTTCCAAATAGAAATGAAGAAGACTGGAAATTTTCTGATCTTAACCAGATAATAAAAAAAAATATTGGTGAGCTAAGCTTTTATAGTGACTATACATCTACAAATAAAGTTGATACTTCTGCATTCGTAGATGGTCTAGAACATAACAAAATAGTATTTATTAATGGAAGAATAGAAAAAATTGATTTTCATTATGAAGAAAAAGACCAAATAGAAATAATTGATCAGTCGGAAACTATTAATAAATTCAATAATAATAGTTCTTTATCTGACTTAAATAGTGCCTTTACCAACAAGTCTTTTAAAATAGTGGTTAAAGAGGGTTATCAATTAACAAAGCCCCTTATTATCTATCATACAACCAACTCTAAAATCTGGTCTAAAAATATTAATTTAAGGTTAAATTTTGAACTATACGAGAATAGTTCATTAAGATTAATTGATTTATTCAGGGACACCTCAGAAAAAAATTTCTTAAATATTTTTTACAACTTTGATTTAAAAGAAAATTCTATTTTAAAAAATTACAAAGTAGATAAATTTGAAAATAAAAATATTAAGTATTCCTTCAACAATATTGAGCAAGATAAAAATAGTATTTCAGAAACATTCATTTTATCTTCAGGATCAAATTTTTGTAAGAATGAAATTAATTGTAACTTAAATGGAGAATATTCATCAGCTTTTATAAATGGTATTTTCTCTATAAATAAAAATAAACATCATGAGATCAGAACAATAATAAATCACTTAACTGAAAATACAAAAAGCTATCAACTTATAAAAAGTGTATTAGAAGATAGTTCTAGAGCAGTATATCAAGGAAAAATATTTGTAAACTCTAAAGCACAAAAAACAGATGGCTATCAACTAAGTAAAGCAATTTTGTTAAATAAAGATTCTGAGTTTAATGCTAAACCAGAGTTAGAAATTTATGCAGATGATGTAAAATGTTCGCACGGTTCTGCATCAGGTAGCCTTAATGAGGACTCGATATTTTATTTAATGTCTAGAGGATTAAATTATCAACAGTCAAAAGAACTTTTGATAAATGGTTTTCTGTTAGACGTTGTTGAAAAAATTACTGACCCTGAGGTAAAAAATTTGATTAAAAATATGATTGGAATTAAGGAATGAAAATAGAGAACATTAAAGATGAGTTTCCGATATTTGATGAAAAAATTCAAAATAATGATTTAGTTTATTTAGATAGTGCTAACTCATCACAAAAACCAAAAGTTGTAGCCGATAAAATAAATGAATTTTATACTAAACAATTTTCAAATGTTGGAAGAAGTGTTCATTATTTAGCAGTTGCGGCGACAAACTTATATGAAAATACAAGGTCCTCTGTGCAAAAATACATCAATGCTAAAGATAAAAATGAAATAGTTTTTACCAAAGGAGCAACTGAAGCACTAAATTTAGTAGCCAATACCCTAGGGCAAAAATATCTGAATGAGGGAGATGAAATTTTAATTACAGAGCTTGAGCACCATTCAAATTATGTGCCTTGGCATTTCTTAAGAAAATCAAAAAATATTAAAATCAACTTTGCAGAGGTAAATGATAACGGCGATATTTCTCTCGAGGATATTGAAAAAAAAATAACATCTAAGACTAAAGTGATAGCGATTACTCATTTATCTAACGTTACAGGAGCAATATTGCCTGTTAAAGAAATAACAGATTTAGCTCATTCAAAAGGGATAATAGTTGTCATTGATGGTTGTCAGGGAGCTCCTCATCTTAAATTAGATATGCAAGACTTAGATTGTGATTTTTATGCAATATCATGCCACAAAATGTATGGTCCTACAGGACTAGGTGTTTTGTACGGTAAAAAGAAGTGGTTAGAAGAACTGCCACCCTATCAAGGTGGAGGTGGAATGATTAGAGAAGTAAAAAAAGATAAAATATCCTATGGAGATTTACCAAATAAATATGAGGCTGGGACCATGGCTACAGCCCAAGTTATTGCATTTGATCAGTCAATTAAGTTTATGGAGAGTATTGGTATAGAGAATATCATGAAACATGAAGCTGATTTAGTTGAATATGGTCAAGAGTTATTACAAAAAAATAATTCAGTTAAATTGATTGGTAGTCCAAAAAATAAAGGTGGAGTCCTATCTTTCACATTAGAAGGTGTTCACCCACACGACATTGCAACAATACTAGATGAGGATGGTGTTGCAATAAGAGCAGGCCATCATTGTTGTCAAATATTACATGATAAATTAAATATACCAGCTAGTGCAAGAGCTTCAGTCGGAATTTACAATACTAAAGATGATTTAGATAAATTAAACGATTCAATTAATAACTGTAAAAAAATATTTAATTTAAAATGAACTTAAAAGAACTTTATCAAGAAATTATTTTAGAACATGGAAAAAATCCAAGGAATCTTGGAAAAGTACATGAGTTTAATAAAGATGCCAAAGGTCATAACCCTTTATGTGGAGACAATGTTCATGTTTATCTTAAATTTAACGGACAAAAAATAGTTGAGGATATTTCATTTGAGGGAAGTGGATGTGCTATATCAATGGCATCAGCTTCGATCATGACTGACTTAATTAAAGGTAAAAATGAACACGAGGCTAAAGAGATAGTTGAAGATTTTTTAGGAATGATAAAAGAAAATCCAGACTTAAAATCAAAATACTTAAAAGAAGATGAAAAAACTAAATTAATGTGTCTATCTGGAGTTAAACAATATCCAATGAGAGTTAAGTGTGCAACATTATCGTGGCATACTCTGACATCTGCAATGGATAACTCAAAGGAAATCACTAATACAGAATCTTAACTTTATGGAATTAAAAGAAAAAGTAATTGAAGAAATTAAAAAAATTTACGATCCTGAAATACCAGTAAATATTTACGAACTTGGATTAATTTATGATATTAATGTAGATCGAAAAAATATCAGTGTAAAAATGACATTAACAACTCCAAACTGTCCAGTTGCAGAAAGTTTGCCAAAAGAAGTTAAAGATAGTATTATGCAATTAGAAGAGGTAGACAAAGTAGATTTAGATTTAGTTTGGGAACCACCATGGGATAAGTCCATGATGTCAGAGGCAGCAAAATTAGAATTAAACTTATGACAAAACAAGTTATATCATTAAGCAATCAAGCAGCTGATAGGATAAAAGAAATTATGTCTTCTGCTGAAAATGATTCTATTGGTGTTAGAGTTGGAGTAAAATCAGGTGGATGCGCAGGAATGTCTTATATTATGGAATACACAAAGGAAATAAATCCTAATGATGAGGTTATTGAAGATAAAGGAGTTAAGGTATTCATTGATCCAGCAGCAGTAATGTATCTTTTTGGAACTGAAATGGATTATAAAAAAGAGGAGTTTTCTTCTCAATTTGTATTTAATAATCCAAATGAAACTGAGAGATGTGGCTGTGGAGAGTCTTTTAAAGTTTAATCATTGATAATAAGAAATAAACCAATATTGGCCTCTTTTATTCATAGAATAAGTTTTATTTTTTCTTCTTTTAGACCTCTTGGTTTCTAGTTTTTTGTAACCAATAATATTTTTTAATGTTGATATGATCTTTGTCATACCTTTTCTTAACAAAAATAAATGAAATTAGAATTCTAATATGGGAATACCTGCTATTACTGCAGGTAATCCCATAAAATTAAGCTTTTTAACAGCTATAATACATGTCAAATTCAATAGGATGCGGCGTATGTTCAAAATTGTGAATTTCTTCATATTTAAGTTCAATATACGCATCTATTTGATCATCAGTAAATACATTACCTTGAGTTAAGAAACTTCTATCTTTATCCAAAGCTTCCATTGCTTCTCTTAGAGAACCACAAACAGTTGGTACTTTCTTAACTTGCTTTTCTGATAAAGCGTAAAGGTCTTTGTCGAACGATTTACCTGGATCAATTTTATTTTTTATTCCATCAATTCCAGCCATAAGCATAGAAGCAAATGTTAAATATGGATTTCCAGATGCATCTGGGAATCTGATTTCACATCTTGCGCCTTTTTTACTTAATGTGATTGGAATTCTACATGAAGCAGATCTATTTCTTGCAGAGTATGCAAGTAAAACAGGAGCCTCAAATCCCGGTATTAATCTTTTGTAACTATTTGTAGTTGCATTAGCAAATGCATTAATTGCTTTTGCATGCTTTAATACTCCACCAATATAATAAAGAGCTGTTTGAGACAATCCTGCATATTTGTTTCCAGAAAAAACTGGAGTTTTCCCTTTCCAAATTGATTGGTGAGTATGCATTCCTGAACCATTATCTCCTTTAACTGGCTTAGGCATAAAAGTTGCAGTTTTACCAAAAGAGTGAGAAACCATTTGAACTACATATTTGTATAGTTGGACGTTGTCTGCTTGATTAACTAAAGTTCCAAATAACATTCCAAGTTCATGTTGACTTGGAGCAACTTCATGGTGGTGTTTTTCTACTGTAATTCCAACATCTCTTAGTCCTTTAAGATATTCACCTCTCATATCTTGTGCACTATCTACTGGTGGTACAGGAAAATATCCTCCTTTTACCCCAGGTCTATGACCCATGTTTCCATTATCATATGATTTTCCAGAGTTATAAGGACCTTCTGAACTATCAATTGAAAAACTTGTTTCATTCATATCATTTTTAATTCTGACATCATCAAAAACAAAAAATTCAGGCTCTGGACCAAAGTATGCTGTATCACCAATTCCTGTTTTCTTTAAATATGCTTCAGCTTTTTTTGCAATTCCTCTTGGATCTCTTTCATAGGGATCTCTCTTAACCGCATCTAAAATATCACAAAATAAAATTAAAGTATTATGAGATGTATAAGGATCTATTATTTTTCTACTTAAATCAGGCTTTAATATCATGTCAGATTCATTAATTGCTTTCCATCCTGCAATTGACGATCCATCAAAAAATACACCGTCATTTAACATTCCTTCATCTACAATAGTTGTATCCATTGTTAAATGTTGAAGTTTACCTCTTGGGTCCGTAAATCTAAGATCTACAAACTCAATATTCTTAGACTTCATTAATTTTAGTACGTCCTTAGCGCTCATATTATCTCCTATAATTTTTTAATTTTCTTATCAGTTAAGAAAAGATAAATAATGCCTATTAAATAGATATCACTTATGCTTTTTTTACATGTATATTAACCTTAAAAAATTGGAATTTTCAATCAATCCTAAGTTGCAATAATGAGTTTATTAGATAAAGAACCAGTTAAAAGAGCTGAAAAAGCATTAAAAGAATTCGATGAAACTTTATCAGTCACAGAATTAGAAAATACAGCAAGAACTGCCCTTGACGCAGCAAAATCTTTAAATTGTGAAGTAGGGGCAATTGTAAAAAGTTTACTTTTTAAAAACGGTGATAATTATTTTTTATGTTTGGTCTCTGGTGACAAAAGATGTTCATTAAACAAATTAAAAAATTTTTTTAAAAGTAAAGATTTGAGCATGGCATCTCCAAATGACGTGAAAGAACAAACTGGATATACAATTGGAGGAGTTTCTCCGATAGGACATACAAATAGCTTGCAGATATTAGTTGATAGTTCTTTGAATAGATTTGAAGATTTGTTTGCTGCTGCTGGACATCCAAACTGTATTTTTAAAATAAATTTTGAAGATCTTAAAAAAATTACCAATGGAACAATAGAAGATATAACTGAATGAAATCTCCAAACACTACCGACTATTTTATTCTTACTTTTTTAGCCTTACTTTGGGCTTCAGCTTTTTTTAATATAAAAATTGCAACATATTCTTATGGACCAATAACTATAGCTTTTTTAAGAATTTTTTTTGGAACGATACCTTTAATATTACTTTGTTATTTCAAAAAAATTAAAATTGAAGCTTTCTCCAAAGATTGGAAATGGTTTGCCGCAATTGGCATCATTAATTTAGTTATACCTTTTTTCCTAATAGCATACGGAGTTCAAAAAGTTCAAAGTAACCTAGCAGCAATTTTAATGTCAACTACACCTATAAGTGCAACAATACTCGCACATTTCTTTGCTGATGGAGAGAAAATAAATGTAATAAAAATATTTGGAATAGTTTTAGGCTTTTCAGGAATTGTTTATTTATTCTCAGAAAATTTACTTATAAATAATGAAAATTTATTTTCTGCTCTTATGATTCTATTGGGATCTACTTTTTATGTTATTGGAGGAATTTTAACATTAAAAATTAGTAATAAGAAAAATGAAAATGTAACTGCATCAATTCTTATTTGGGGAACTATAATTGTTTGTCCAATATCACTAATATTTGAACAACCTTGGAATTTAAATCCATCATTAGAGTCTACATTATCATTGATTTATCTTGGTATTTTTCCAACTGGAATAGCATGGTTATTAAGATTTATGATTTTAAAGAAAAATGGCTTAGTTTTCCAAAGTCAGGTAGCTTATCTAATACCGATTTTTGGTGTTATTTTAGGATTTATTTTCCTAAACGAATTAGTAACACCTAAAATTTTAATTGCTTTATGTGCTGTTGTCTTGGGAATTTATTTTGTAAAAAAATCAGGAGATAAAAAAATACAAAGTATATAAAAATTTCTAATTTATTTTAATTTTTCAAATTTTTTTGACTTAATTGATTTTTGTGCAGCTTCTGCTAACATTATAGACTTTCTTCCATCTTCAAAAACAGCCCTAGGTTTAATATTTTTTTTGCAAAAGTTCGCAAGGTCAGATAGTTGCAACCTAAAAGCTTCTGCATATCTCTCTATAAAAAAATAGAGTAGAGGGGATTTATTATTTGTTGAATTTTTTAAAAAGAGATTAGTTTCAGTATCTCTTTTATTATCCGATATCATCATTCCTTTCGTCCCAAAGAGCTCAACTCTCTGGTCATAACCAAAACTGCAATGTCTCGAATTAGTTATAATGCATTGCACTCCTTTTTTAGACTTAAGCACTGTAGTTGCAAGTTCATAGTCTTTTATCTTATTAAATCTTTGGTCTGATATGTTACTTCCAGTAGCAAATACAGATATAAATTCATCTGATCCTAAGTAGTATCTTGCTAAATCAAAATCATGAATCATCATATCTTTAAAAATTCCTCCAGAACTTTTTAAATAAGATAATGAAGGAGGAGCAGGGTCCCGACTAGTTATAATAATTTTTTCTAGTTTTCCTATTTTATTATTTAACAAATTCTTTTTAAGTAAATTATGTCCAGGATCGTATCTTCTATTAAATCCTATTTGCACTTTAGGATTAAGTTTTTTAATTGTCTTTAGAGATGAATTAATTTTTTTTAAATTTAAATCTAGTGGTTTTTCACAAAAGACTACTTTTTTATACTTAGCACCCTTTTCAATAAATTTTAAATGAGTAGAAGTAGAGGAAGCTATAAAAATACATTTAATTTCATTATCTTTAAAAGCAATATCTGGATTATTTACTGAAATAGCATTAAATTTTTTTGAAATTTTGTTTGATAGATTTTTATTTAAATCAAAAACATATTTTAATTCAAATTCACTATTTTTTGTTAAATTATTAGCATGCATCTGGCCAATTCTACCAAGGCCAAACAGAGCAGTTTTTATTTTATTTTTACCCATCTTTTTTTTCTGCTTGAAACTTTGCACGCTTCAATAAATTTTGCAGTTTCAAATCCCTCATCTTCATTTGGATAAAAATACCTTTTTTTTGAATTATTTTTCAAAGAATCTGCAAATTCACGATAAATATTTGCAAATGCATCCAAATATCCTTCAGGATGTCCAAATTTTAATCTAGAAAATTTTTTAGACAATTCAGCATTAAAAAAACCTCTTTCAACAAATTTAACAGCACCATTAGATGGATTAAGTTTTAAATAGTTTGGATCGTTTTGAACCCATTCCAAACTTCCTTTTGTTCCAAATATTCTTATTCGTAATCCATAAACCCCACCTCTAGCCATTACACTTGTCCAAAACATTCCTTTAGCACCATTATTAAAATTAATCATTACTTGAGCATTGTTATCCATTTTAATTTTATTTGAAACTTGTTTAATATCTGCAAAAATAGTTTCACCTTTTAAACCTGATATATAAGTTGCCATATGATATGCATGGGAGCCAATTTCGTTTAAGACCGCTGAAGCTCCAACAATATTTTTATCTATTTTCCATTTAAACTTTTTCTTTGCATTTTTTTGTGAAATACTTTCTCCATCTGACCAATCCTGAACGTATTCAACGTTTACGTATTCAACTTTTCCAATTTTACCTTTTTCAACCAATACTTTCGCCTCTCTAACCATAGGATAAGCAGAGTAATTGTGTGTCAAAGCATACTTAATTTTTTTATTTGATTTTATTTTTTTAAATAATTTTTTAGCTTGAGTAAGATTTCCAGCAAATGGTTTATCAGAAATTACATGTATATTTTTATCAATAAATTTTTCTGCAATAATTTGGTGACTTGAAGGAGGTGTCATTATTGCTACAACATTAATACCATCATTTCTTGCCGCTTCTCTTTCTGCCATTTCTCTAAAATTTGAATAGCATCTCTCTTTTAAAATACCTAGGCTTTGACCAAAGCTTTTAGATAGTTTTGAATTTCTCGAAAAAAACACCAGCAACTATCTCATATTGATTATCAAATCTTGATGAAATTCTATGAACATGACCAATCCAAGATTTTGGACCACCTCCAACTACGCCAAGCTGAATTTTTTTTTCTTTAATTAATCTCATGATTAAATATATCTTAACAAATAAAAAATTTATGTCAGTAAAATTAGGTATAGCACCAATTGCTTGGAGTAATGATGACATGCCTGAGCTAGGCGGAGATACTCCTCTAGAACAATGTTTGTCAGAGGCAAGTCATGCTGGATTTGTTGGGATTGAGTCAGGTGGTAAATTCCCAAAAACATCTGAGGAATTAATACCAAAATTAGAAAAGTATAACTTAAAATTATGTTCCGGTTGGTATAGCGGAAATCTTAGAAAAAATTCTGTTGAACAAGAAAAAAATTTAATTCAAGACCAACTTAAATTATTTAAAGATTGTGAAGCTCCATGCATCGTTTTTGCTGAAGTTTTTGGTTCAATACAGGGTGATCCAAGAAAAAAACTTTCTAGTAGACCTAAGATGACAGATCAAGAATGGAAAGATTATTGCGCAAAAATATCTGAACTTGCAAAATATCTAGAAGATGAGGGTATGCCATTAGCTTACCACCATCATATGGGAACAGTTATTGAAACAGAAGAAGAAACTATTAGATTGCTAGAAAATACAGATGATAGTGTAAAATTAACTTTAGATACTGGTCATATGTTATTTGCTCAGGGAAGTTCAATTAATTTAATTAATAAATTTGAGCAAAGAGTAATCCATATTCACTGCAAAGATATTAGAGAAGAAGTATTAAAAAAAGCTCTTTCTGAAGATTTGAGTTTTAGGGATGCCTTTTTAGAAGGTGCCTTTACCGTACCTGGTGATGGATGTATCGACTATAAACCTTTGTTTGATATTTTAAAAAAAAATAATTATCAGGGTTGGCTTGTTGTGGAGGCTGAACAAGATCCTAAAAAAGCTAATCCACTTGAATATGCTATCAAGGGTTATAAATATATTACAGATACTTTAAAGAAATCAAATTTAGAGATTAATAATCTATAATTTTACTTTTTTACTATCTTCAAGTTTACCATCGAAGAAATCGAAAATATTTTGAATAGTTTCTTTTGCCATTCTTGTCATGCATTCCTCAGTGAATGCTGCAGCATGAGGACTTAAGAAAACTTTATCATTTTTTAATAGAGGATTATCAGCCTCTGGAGGCTCTACCTCAAATACATCAATTCCTGCTCCAAAAATCAAATTTTCATTCAAAGCCCTATCTAAATCTTTTTCATTTATAATACCACCTCTTGCAGCATTTATGATGATGCAGTTTTTTTTCATCGTTTTTAGAAGTTCGTAATTT